>NZ_BAAALF010000230.1:0-11247 GCF_039528135.1 Kitasatospora nipponensis
CGGCTACCTGACCCTGCTGGGGCTGGGCACCGCCGTCCTCGTCTCCGGCCTGGGCGGCTCGACCCAGCAGGCGACCAGCGCCAGCGGTGCCGCCCGCCCCGCCGCGAGCCCCTTCACGGCCGGCTCCGCCGCGCCCTCGACGGCCGCCGGTCCGGAGTTCACCGCCGCCGGTCTGCCGGAGCAGGTCCGCCGGCTGCTGCCCGCCACCACCTCCTCGGGACCCGGTGTCGTCCCGCACGCCACCGAGCAGGACGGCGGCCCCGCGGCGCCGATCCTGCCCACCCCGCCGCCCTGCGTCCAGCACGCCGTGGCCGGGCACGCGGGGGAGGCTCCGCTGGCGGTCGGCCGGGGCCACTACGACTCGGCCGCCGTGGACGTCTACGTCTACCGCCAGGCCGGCGACCCGAGCAGCCTGGACGTCTTCCTGCTCGCCCAGGGCTGCGCCACCGGCTCCCAGGACCCGGCCACGGTGCTGCTGCACGAGGTGGTGCCCGCCCGCTGACGGCGCGGGGCGCACCGCCCGCGGGACACGGCGCCGGATCGGGCCCGTGTGCCATCCGAGCGGTGGGCGCCTGGTGCGGGGCGGCCCGGGAATGCGCGACACTGGGGAGTCGTTGTCCGGGCTGGCGGAGCAGGACCGCCGGCCCTCCCCGCCCGGCGCGGGTCGTGATGCGAACCAGGAGATGCAGTGAGCGACGTCCGTAACGTGATCATCATCGGCTCCGGCCCGGCCGGATACACGGCTGCGCTCTACACCGCGCGCGCTTCGTTGAAGCCCCTCGTCTTCGAGGGCGCCGTCACGGCCGGCGGCGCGCTGATGAACACCACCGAGGTCGAGAACTTCCCCGGCTTCCGGGACGGCATCATGGGCCCCGAGCTGATGGACAACATGCGCGCCCAGGCCGAGCGGTTCGGCGCCGAGCTGGTCCCCGACGACATCGTCGCGGTCGACCTCACCGGCGACATCAAGACCGTCACCGACTCCGAGGGCACCGTCCACCGGGCCCACGCCGTCATCGTCACCACCGGCTCCCAGCACCGCAAGCTCGGCCTGCCCCGCGAGGACGCCCTCTCCGGCCGCGGCGTCTCCTGGTGCGCGACCTGTGACGGGTTCTTCTTCCGCGACCAGGACATCGCCGTGGTCGGCGGCGGCGACACCGCGCTGGAGGAGGCGACCTTCCTCTCGCGCTTCGCCAAGAGCGTCACCGTGGTCCACCGCCGCGGCGAGCTGCGGGCCTCCAAGGCCATGCAGGAGCGTGCCTTCGCCGACCCGAAGATCAGCTTCGCCTGGAACAGCGCGGTCGAGGCCATCCACGGCGACCCGAAGCTGACCGGTGTGACCCTGCGCGACACCGAGACCGGCGAGCTGCGCGAGCTGCCCGTCACCGGCCTGTTCATCGCGATCGGCCACGACCCGCGCACCGAGCTCTTCCAGGGCCAGCTGAAGCTGGACGAGGAGGGCTACCTCGAGGTCGAGGCACCGTCCACCCGGACCAGCCTGGTCGGCGTCTTCGGCGCCGGCGACGTGGTCGACCACACCTACCGCCAGGCGATCACCGCGGCCGGCACCGGCTGCGCCGCCGCCCTGGACGCCGAGCGCTACCTGGCCAAGCTGGCCCACGAGGCCGCCCAGCAGGGCTGAGCCCCCGCCGCGGGGCCGACCACCGGCCCGCGCACGGTTTCACGTGAAACCGTGCGCAGCCCGAAACAGAATCGGCCCCCGCAGTGTTGTCACTGCATGCAGTCCCACCCCGCAAGCGACCTTTAGGAGATCCCGTGGCCGGCGCCACCATCACCGTGACCGACGCGACCTTCGACGCCGAGGTCCTCAAGAGCGGCAAGCCCGTTCTGGTGGACTTCTGGGCCGAGTGGTGCGGCCCCTGCAAGCAGGTCGCCCCCGTCCTGGAGGCCCTCGCCGAGGAGTACGGCGACCAGCTCACCGTCGCCAAGATCGACGTGGACAACAACCAGGCGATCCCGGCGCAGTACGGCGTCATCTCGATTCCGACGCTCAACGTCTACGTCAACGGCGAGGTCGTCAAGAGCATCGTCGGCGCCCGTCCGAAGGCCGCGCTGCTGCGCGAGCTGGCGGACATCATCACGATCAAGCCGGCCGTCTGACCGGATCATCGACTGCGCGGAGGGCGGGCCCGGACCGGGCCCGCCCTCCGCGTGTTCGCGGGGTCGACCGCTCAGAAGCCGATGCCCGGCCGCTGCGCCCGGACCGAGACCGCGCCCGCGCCGTAGCGGGCGTCGAAGAGCCGCTGCTCGTCGGCGCTGCCGAGGTAGGTGCCGACCACCGCCTGGACGGCCGTCCCATCCGTGGCACCCACCGAGACCAGCTTCACGCCCTGCTGCTGCCAGTAGGCGGTGTCGGAGGTGATCCGCTCCCGCAGCCGGCTCATGCTCCGGAAGCCGTACCTGGCGTCCACGAAGGCCACCGCCACGCCCTGCGCGGCGGACCGGGCGGCGCTCTCCACCTCGGGATGCCCCGGCAGCCGGTAGACCACCACCCGGCCGCCGTCGAGATCCGCGGCGGCGTCCGCGTAGGCGTCGGGGAAGGCCTGCTGCAACGCCGGAGCCACCCGCTGGACGGCCGCTGACACCACGTCGGCGCCGGGCGGCTGCGAGGGCGTCGGGGCCGAGGAGACCGGGACCGGCGGCGTCGTGGTGGAGGAGACCGGGGTCGAGGTGACCGGAGCCGGCACCATCGAGGCCGGACCGGCCGAGGCGCGCGGGTCGGCGGTGACCACGAAGACCGTCCCGGCCGCGCTCGGCACCCCGCTCCCGCTGCCCGCCGCACTCCCGCTCGCCGCGGCGCACGCCGCCAGCAGCAGCACCGCCGCCGCGGACACCAGGGCGAGCGCCCCCGCCGATCCGCCCCTGCTCCGCCCCTCGCGCCTACCGCCGCTCATCCGCCCGCTCCCGTTCCGTGAGGCCCCTCGGTCAGGCTGTGCCCCGATGGGACGCACCCACGGCCGTCCGGGTTCCCCGACGGAACGTCAGAACGGACGCAGCGCGGGCTCCTTGCGGGCGCCACCGAGCAAGCGCTCCAGCGCTCCCTCCACGTCCCCCTTCCAGGAGAGGGCGGAGCGGGCCTCCAGCCGCAGCCGGGGCGAGCGGTGGTGCGGCCGGACCGTCTTGAAGCCCACCGCCCGCAGGTGGTCGGCCGGCAGCAGGCAGCTCGGCCGCTCCGGGCCGGCCGCACCGAACGCCTCGATCGCCCGCACCCCGCGACCCACCAGGTCCTTGACCACCGTCTGGACCAGCACCCGGCCCAGGCCCTGCCCCTGGAACCCCGGCAGCACCCGACTGACCATCAACTGCACCGCATCCGGGGAGACCGGACTGGTCGGGAAGGAGAGCGAGCGCGGCACGTAGGCGGGCGGCGCGAAGAGCACGAACCCGGCCGGCTGGTCGTCCACGTAGGCGATCCGCCCGCAGGACCCCCACTCCAGCAGCACCGCGGAGATCCACCCCTCCTTCTCCAGCGCCGCCTTGCCGCCCTCCACCGCCTCCCGCCCGCTGACCGGATCGAGCTCCCAGAAGACGCAGGAGCGGCAGGGCTCGGGCAGATCCGCCAGATTGTCCAGGGTCAGCGGAACGATCCTGCGGCCCATCGAGCACACCTCCTCGTTCGGTTCCTCTCCCGGGAGCCCCACCTCCGCGAGCCTGTCCCCCCAGGACCCGTACACCCGCACAGACGCCGATGGGTGCATGTTTCACGTGAAACATGCACCCATCGCGTTGCGTTCAACCACCACCCGGGCCGGCCGGTCAGCTCTGCGAGAGCCGCAGTCCGTCCTCGCCCGGCGCCAGGCTGTCGAGGATCCGGTTGAGGTCCTCCACCGAGGCGAACTCCAGGACCACCTTGCCCTTGCCGAGCTTGCCGCCCCGCTGCGAGACCTCGACCTTGACCCGGGTCTCGAAGCGGTCCGAGAGCCGGCCGGCCAGGTCGTTGAAGGCCGGCGAGAGGAGCTTGCCGGCCTTCGGACCGGCCGACCGCTGCGGCCTGTCCTCGAGGCTCATCAGCTTGACGATCTCCTCGGTGCTGCGCACCGAGAGGCCCTCCGCGACGATCCGCATGGCCAGCTTGTCCTGCTGCTCGCTGTCCGGCACCCCCAGCAGGGCCCGCGCGTGGCCGGCCGAGAGCACCCCGGCCGCCACCCGGCGCTGCACCGCGGAGGAGAGCTTGAGCAGCCGCAGGGTGTTGGAGACATGGGTCCGCGAGCGGCCGATCCGGTCCCCCAGCTCGTCGTGCGTGCAGCCGAAGTCCCGCAGCAGCTGGTCGTAGGCGGCCGCCTCCTCCAGCGGGTTGAGCTCGGCCCGGTGCAGGTTCTCCAGCAGCGCGTCCAGCAGCAGCTTGTCGTCCTCGGTGGCCCGGACGATCGCGGGGATCTGCTCCAGGCCGGCCTCCCGGGCCGCCCGCCAGCGCCGCTCGCCCATGATCAGCTCGAACCGCTCCGCGCCGACCTGGCGGACCACCACCGGCTGCAGCAGGCCCACCGCCTTGATCGAGGCGACCAGTTCGGCCAGCTTCTCCTCGTCGAAGACGTCCCGCGGCTGGCGGGGGTTGGGCACGATCGCGTCCAGCGGGAGCTCGGCGAAGCGGGCGCCGTTCACCGGGGCCAGCTCCACCGACTCACGGTGCTGCTCGGCCGCCCGGGCCGCCACCGTGCCCCGGCCGGTCGGCAGGACCGGCACCGCACTGGGCGAGACCGCGCCGGTGGGCAGCAGCCCGGCACCCGCGCCGGAACCCGCTGCCACGCCCTGCGCCGGGCGGGCCGGAGCGACCGTGACCCCTGCGCCGCCCATCGGCGCCGGCGAGCCGGTCGGCGGGATGAGCGCCCCCAGCCCCTTGCCCAGACCCCTGCGACCACTCACCGATTGCCCTCCATCGTGCTGTGCTCTGCCATCGGCGTCGCCTGCGCGCCGATCGTGTGCCGGTGCTGGCCCACCGCACCGAGCGCGTCGGCGGCCGCCTGCTCCACCGCCGTGGTCGGGGACGCCAGGCCGGGCGCCCGCAGCGCCAGCTCGCGGGCCGCCTCCAGGTAGGAGAGCGCCCCGGTCGAGCCCGGGTCGTAGGTCAGCACCGTCTGCCCGTAGCTCGGCGCCTCCGAGATCCGCACCGAGCGCGGGATCGCGGTGCGCAGGACCTCCGCGGCGAAGTGGTTGCGGACCTCCTCGGCGACCTGGGAGGCCAGCCGGGTCCGGGCGTCGTACATGGTGAGCAGGATGGTGGAGACGTGCAGCGTCGGGTTGAGGTGCGCCCGCACCAGGTCCACGTTGCGCAGCAGCTGTCCCAGTCCCTCCAGCGCGTAGTACTCGCACTGGATCGGGATCAGCACCTCCTGGCCGGCGACCAGGGCGTTGACCGTCAGCAGGCCCAGCGAGGGCGGGCAGTCGATCAGGATGTAGTCCAGCGGCTGCTCGTAGGCCGCGATGGCCCGCTGCAGCCGGCTCTCGCGGGCCACCAGGGAGACCAGCTCGATCTCGGCGCCCGCCAGGTCGATGGTGGCGGGAACGCAGAAGAGTCCCTCCACCTCCACCACCGGCTGCACCACGTCGGCCAGCGGCTTGCCCTCCACCAGGACGTCGTAGATCGAGGGCACCTCGGCGTGGTGGTCGATGCCCAGCGCGGTGGAGGCGTTCCCCTGCGGATCGAGGTCGATCACCAGGACCCGCAGCCCGTGCATGGCCAGGGAGGCGGCCATGTTGACGGTGCTGGTGGTCTTCCCCACCCCGCCCTTCTGGTTCGCCACCACGATCACCCGGGTCGCCGGCGGCCGGGGCAAGCCTTCTCCCGCGCGCCCCAGCGCCTGGACGGCGGCCTGTGCGGCCCGCCCGATGGGGGTGTCATCGATCTGGTCGATGGTCTCCGAGTCCTGCATAGGGGTCAGTGTTTCACGTGAAACCGGAGCGGCAACAGTCACCGCCCGGCTGCGACCGAGGATTCCAGAAAGCAGGGAGCGACGTTTCACGTGAAACACCATGCCCGCAATGTCGGAAATCTGACGCCACGACACTCCGGGGCACGCCGGAGGCCCTGGCGCACACCGCTGCGACCAGGGCCTCCTGTGACGATCCGCGCGCCGGCGCGGGCTCCCGCGGTCAGCGCCGACGGCGTCCCGCACCACGCGGCTCGGCCGGACGGCCGCTCGCGCGACCGGCTCGGGCGGCCTTGGCCCGCCGAGTCGCCGCCTTCACGCCACCCGGGCTCTCCCCGACCTTCACCTGCACGACCCGGGTGGAGGCGCCCAGCGTGCCCTCCCCGACCGGGATGACCGCGCACTCCACCGCACCCAGCCGCGCCAGCGCGGAGCGCGAGTCGATGAGCTCCTGCTCCGCGGTGTCGCCCTTGAGCGCCAGCATCTGCCCGTAGGGGCGCAGCAGCGGCAGCCCCCAGCCGGCCAGCCGGTCCAGCGGAGCCACCGCGCGCGCGGTGACGATCTCCACCGAGATCTTGCCGACCATCTCCTCCGCGCGACCGCGCAGCACGGTGACGTTCTCCAGGCCGAGCTCGCGGACCACCTCCTCCAGGAAGGTGGTCCGGCGCAGCAGCGGCTCCAGCAGGGTCACCGAGACGTCGGGGCGGGCCAGTGCGACCGGGATGCCGGGCAGGCCGGCCCCCGAGCCGACGTCGCAGAGCGTCGCCCCCGCCGGGAGCAGCTCGGAGAGCACCGCGCAGTTCAGCACGTGGCGGTCCCAGAGCCGCGGGACCTCACGCGGCCCGATCAGCCCGCGCTGCACGCCGGCCGTGGCCAGCAGCTCGGCGTACCGCTTCGCCGCGGCGAAGCCCTCGCCGAAGATCTCCCGGGCCACCTCCGGCGGCTCGGCCAGACCCTCCGGAAGACCGTCGGCCGCCGCACTCTCCGTCGCCATCTCAGCTTCTCCGCTCACCGATTCCATCGCCCCTCGCCCACCAGCACCGTTTCACGTGAAACATCCCCCCGCCCATTCTTCAGGCTCGCGCCCCGCCCGGCGCGCGTGCCCGGGGCCACCGCTCCCGGCCAGCACGCTCCCCCCGGGCCGCCCGCTCCGTCCGCCGACTGGATGGGGCTCCCCCCTCAGGAACAACGACCCCGTCCGCACGGCGGACCGTGCGAACGGGGTCGGACGAGAGCGAACTCCCGGACGTCAGCCCGCCAGGACGACGACGCAGCGCTGGGGCTCCTCGCCCTCCGACTCGCTGCGCAGGCCCGCGGCGGCGACCGCGTCGTGCACCACCTTGCGCTCGAACGGGGTCATCGGGCGGAGCTTGACCGGCTCGCCGCTCCGCTTCGCCTGCTCGGCCGCCTCGGCGCCCAGCTCCGCCAGCTCGGACCGCTTGCGGGCCCGGAAACCGGCGACGTCGAGCATCAGCCGGCTGCGCTCACCGGTCTCCCGGTGCACCGCCAGCCGGGTGAGCTCCTGCAGCGCCTCCAGCACCTCGCCGTCCTGGCCGACCAGCCGCTGCAGCGTCCGGTCGTCGCCGTCACCGACGATGGAGACCAGGGCCCGGTCGCCCTCGACGTCCATGTCGATGTCGCCGTCCAGGTCGGCGATGTCCAGCAGCCCTTCCAGGTAGTCGGCCGCGATCTCACCCTCCTGCTCCAGGCGAGCGACCAGGGTGTCGGCCGACTCGGCCGGCTCAGCCGACTGCACGGTCTGGCCGGCATCGACGGCAGAGGTGGTGCCTTCCGTCACGGAGGGACTCCTTCGGAGATGGGCCCAGGGGTACGGGCCTGGATCGAGGATCGATGAGGGTTCCGGCCCGACCAGGCGGGCCCGGAGCGCTCAGCGGCGCAGGCTCAGGACTTCTTCTTGGGCCGCTGCGTGCCCTGCTGCGGGCCTCGCTTGGGACCCGCCGCGGCCGGCTTGGTGGCCGGACGCTTGCTCTCGGAGGGCTTGCCGGCGCCCTGCGAGGTGGGCACCGCGTCCTGCACGGCGGCCTCCTCGGCCTCGTGCGTCTCGGGCTCCTTGACCAGGCTGGCCTTGGCACCGGTGTGCACCTGCTGGCGCTGGGCCTTGGTCTGCTTGCGCGGCTGCTGGCGACGCACCTGCACCGACTCGGCGACCGCCGCCTCGGCCTGCTGCTGCGCGGCCACCCTGCCGCCGAAGATCCCGAAGGGACCGTTGCCCTTGATGATCGAGCCGTCCGGGTTCAGCCGGCCGGCCGCCTTGAGGCGGGCCTGCCGCTCGTCCCAGGCCTGGCTGCCCGGCGTCGGGTTGTTGCGGATGACGATCAGCTGCTGACCCATCGACCAGACGTTGGTGGTCAGCCAGTAGACGAGCACACCGACCGGGAAGTTGACGCCCATGAACGCGAACATCACCGGGAAGACGTACATCAGCATCTTCTGCTGCTGCATGAACGGCGTCTTGACCGTGAGGTCCATGTTCTTGGTCATCAGCTGGCGCTGGGTGATGAACTGCGACAGCGACATCAGCACGATCATCACCGCGGTGACGATCTGCACGTTCAGGTCGTGGCTGCCCCAGAACTTCGCGGACAGCGGAGCACCGAAGATGTGGGCCTGGTGGGCGCTGTCGAGCAGCGAACCCTTGATGACGCCGATCGGCTTGTTGTTGGCGACCGAGGAGAGCACCCCGTACAGCGCCGTGAAGAACGGCATCTGCACCAGGATCGGAAGGCAGCTCGAGAAGGGGTTGGTGCCCGCCTCCTTGTAGAGCTTCATCATCTCTTCGGACTGGCGCTGCTTGTCGTTCTTGTAGCGCTCCTGGATGGCCTTCATCTTCGGCTGGATCGCCTGCATGGCCCGGGTCGACTTGATCTGCTTCACGAAGAGCGGGATCAGGCAGATCCGGATCACGACGACCATCGAGGCGATGGCCAGGCCCCAGGCCCAGCCGCCATTGGGATCGAAGACGTTGCTGTACAGCGAGTGGAACTGGACGATGATCCAGGACACCGCGGTGTACAGGGGATTCAGGAAGGACCAGGTCACCGGTCAGACTCCTTGAGCATTGGGCTTGGTCGTCAGGCTTGCGGACATCGGGCCTACCGACGTCTGACCAGCAGCCGTCGAGCCTGAGGTGACCGGCCCGTCCACCTCGGGGCCTGACGGCTCCGGGCTCGCGGCACTACCGGTCCTGGGCTGCACCAGGGCGCGAAGCCGCTGGTGCCATACGGGACGCTTGCGCGGCGGTACGTGATCGACTCCGCCCGGGGACCAGGGATTGCAACGCAGGATGCGCCACCCGGTCAGCAGACTGCCCTTGACCGCACCGTGCGTGCGCACGGCCTCGTACCCGTAGTGCGAGCACGAGGGGTAGTAGCGGCAGACCGGCCCGAGCAGCGGACTGATCGTCCACTGATAGACCCTGATCAGTCCCATCAGCAGGTACTTCATCGCCCTGATCCTCCTCCCGAGGAGGCCGGATCGGTCCGGAGCAACCGCTTCAGCGCCGCATCCAGGTCCTGTGCGAGTTCGAGATACGACGCCGACCCCGCCGGGGGCAGCGCCCGTACCACTATCAGGCTACCTGCGGGCAACCTGGCCAGACGCTCCCGGACCAGGTGACGTAGCCGACGCTTCACCAAGGTGCGCACGACAGCCGGACCGACCGCCTTGCTCACGACGAAACCCGCACGCGCCGAGGAGGTCTCCTCGGCGACGTGCGGGTGGGAGTCGCTGTACCCGCCGACCGGCACCTGCTGCTCGTCCGCTCGTCTGAGATGGACGACCAGCAGGGGCCTGCCGGCTCGGCGACCGCGTTTCACCGCGGTTGCGAAGTCCTGGCGCCGCCGCAGCCGATTCTCGGGGGGCAGCACTGCAGACCCTGGGCGCGGATCAGGCGGAGATGCTGGTGCGGCCCTTGCCACGGCGGGCCGCCAGGATGGCACGGCCGGCGCGGGTACGCATACGCAGCCGGAAGCCGTGGGTCTTGGCGCGACGACGGTTGTTCGGCTGGAAGGTGCGCTTGCTCACTCGGGGGCTCCTGGGGTGAATCGTAGGATGACGATTTGCAGCTTGGCCGTCACCGTGCGTCCGCGTGATCTCCCCTTCAGAACTGGGAAATCCGGCCCGAATCCCCAGGTCTGCTGGGGCCCGGGCAATCCACGGCGCCCGTGCTGCGCGCCTTATGGAAGCGGGGTGGACCCGCGGACATGCGGCAGCGGCCATCGACAACTCGACCTGGTTACGGTACGCGGCGCGGGCCTCGAGGGTCAAACCGGCTCCTCGCGGCGCCCTCGGGGAACCCCGCGCGGACCGGCCCGGCCGCCAAGGTGTACACAGCCTGTGGACAACAACTTGAATCAGGTCTGTCCGCTGACTACCGTTGCAGGACTTGTCTGGTTTTGTTCATCCACCCGAACCAGCCCCAGATCCTGACCCATCGAGTCTGACCCAGGACCGCCCCCCGTTCGGGGGAACGAGAAAGCGTGCACCAGTGGCTGATGTCAACAGCGATCTCGTACCGGCCTGGGCGAAGGTCGTCGAGCGACTGGTGAACGACACGTCGGTGGGTGACAAGGACAAGCTCTGGGTGCAGCGCACCCAGCCGATGTGGATGATGCACGACACCGCCCTGCTGGCCGCCCCCAACGAGTGGGCCAAGCAGGTCCTGGAGGGCCGGCTGCTGCCGCAGCTGACCGACGGCCTGAGCCAGCAGTTCGGCCGCCCGGTGCGGATCGCCGTCATGGTGGACGCCAACGCCGTGCCGCCCACCCCCGCCCCGCCGATGCCTGCGGGCGCGCCCGAGCCCCGGCCCGAGCCGGCGCACGAGCCGCGGCCGGAGGCCGGGCCGGCCGACCAGCAGTCCGGCTGGCCCCCCGCGCCCCAGCAGCACCAGCAGCAGCCCGAGTACCCCGGTGGCGCCCGCTCCTACCGCGAGCAGCAGTCCTACGAGGAGTACCCGTACCCGTCGGCCGGCGGCCAGGGCGGGTATCCCGAGCAGTCCTACCCCCCGCAGCCCTACGGCGACTACCCGTACCCGGCCGCCGAGCAACCGGGCGGTTACCCGGAGCAGCCCTACCCCCCGCAGCAGCAGGGGTACCAGGAGCGGCCCTACCGCGACTGGGAGGGCCGCTCCGAGGGCGGCGGCCGCCCGGGCCCGCCCGACGCCCGCCAGCTCGGCCCCGGCGGGCACCAGCAGCCCCGGCCGGGCGGCGACCCCGCCCAGGGCGACCTCTTCGGCGGCGCCTACGACTCCACCGGCGAGGAGCAGCGCCCGCGCGGCGCGGCCGGCTGGGGCCTGCCCACCCGCCGCGACCTCCCCCCGTCCGTGCGCCCGGGCCCCGGG
>NZ_BAAALF010000231.1:0-11186 GCF_039528135.1 Kitasatospora nipponensis
ATTCAGGAGAAGCCCCCACCGTTTATCGGTGGGGGCTTCTTCGCGTTTCGGGGCCGTCAGAGCACCAGCTTGAAGCCGACGTGCGAGCCGGTGAATCCGAGGCGTTCGTAGAAGCGGTGCGCGTCGCCGCGGGAGGTGTCCGAGGTGAGCTGGACCAGACCGGCGCCGAGCGTCCGGGACTCCTCGATCGCCCACTCCATCAGCCGGGTGCCCAGGCCGCTGCCGCGCTCGTCGCCGCGGACCCGGACCGCCTCCACCACCGTGCGGGTGGTGCCGGCGCGGGAGAGGCCGGGAATCACGGTGAGCTGCAGGGTGCCGACCACCTGACCGTTCCGCTCGGCGACCACCGGGTGCTGGTTCGGGTCGGCGGCCAGCCGTTCGAAGGCCGCGTAGTACGGCGTGAGGTCGTCGGGGGACTCCCGGCTCACCCCCAGTGGGTCGGCGGCCAGCAGGGCCACGACGGCGGGGATGTCCTGGGCGGTGACCGGTCGGATCACCAGTTCGTCGGCGTTCATACCGCCACCCTAGGCAGCGCCCGCGAGCTCAGGTGCCGGGGGGCGTGCTGGCGATGACGGAGAAGACGGCGCCGTGGGGGTCGGCGAGTTGGGCGAACCGGCCGACGCCGGGGGCGTCGGTGGCCGCGGCGCAGACGGTCCCGCCGAGCTGCTCGGCCCGCCTCACGGTGGCGTCGGTGTCGGCGACCTCGAAGTAGGGCAGCCAGTAGGAGCCGCCCCGCACCGCCCGGTCCTCGGGCAGCAGCGCGGAGATGCCGCCCTGGCTGGAGTCCGTGCCGGCGGCGGTGGGCGTGACCACGGTGTAGGTGAAGTCGCCGAAGGGGACGTCCTGCTCCAGCCAGTCGAAGACGGTCCGGTAGAAGTCCTTGGCGGCAGCCGGGTCGCTGGTGTGCAGTTCGGTCCAGCAGAGCGTGCCGACGTCGGTGACGGCGTCCAGGCCGGCCGTCGTGCCCGGCTGCCAGACGGCGAACCGGGCGCCGGTGGGGTCGGTGAAGCCGGCCATCCGGCCGTTGTCGAAGACGTCGAACGGGCCGAAGCGGACGGTGCCGCCGGCCTGCTCGACGAGGCGGGCGCTGTGGTCCGCGTCCGCGCTGTGGAAGTAGAGCGTCCAGGCCGAGTCGGCGCCCTCCTCGGTCAGCGGGCCGAGCGCGGCGACCGTCCGTTCGCCCTGGCGGAAGAACCCGTAGCCGCCGGAGTCGGGACCCGCGGAGCCGAAGGTCCAGCCGAACAGGGCCTGGTAGAAGGCCTGGGCGGCGTCGGTGTCGGGGCTGCCCAGGTCCAGCCAGTTCGGTGCGCCGGGGACGAAGCCGGTGGTGAGCATGGTGCGTGCTCCACTCCTTCGGGGCCCGTTCGCGGGCGGGCCGCACGGATGGGTCCTCCCTGCCATGGTCGGCCCTGGCCCGGTCGTCCGCCCGCCGCCACCCGTCCTTCGGCGGTGCGCGGGCCCGCCGCCGGGACCGGAGCGGGTCCCCCGGGAGAGGTGTCCCTGGCCGCTCCGCACCGCCCTGTCGGCCCGGGGAGGTACGGTGCGTAGCGCAAGGCTCACGAGTGGCGCAAAGGGGGACCCGGCGATGGGCGGGCAGCAGCAGTCCCAGGCACCGGCCGAGCGGCAGCTGGCTCAGGTCGAGGGGGTGCTGGAGCGGATCACCTACGCCAACGAGGAGACCGGCTACACGGTGGCCCGGGTGGACACCGGCCGGGGCGCGAACGACCTGCTGACGGTGGTGGGCGCGCTGCTCGGCGCCCAGGTGGGCGAGTCGCTGCGGCTGCACGGGCGCTGGGGGTCGCACCCGCAGTACGGCAAGCAGTTCACGGTGGAGAACTACACCACCGTGCTGCCGGCCACCGTGCAGGGGATCCAGCGCTACCTGGGCTCCGGTCTGATCAAGGGGATCGGTCCGCGCTTCGCCGAGCGGATCGTGGGCCACTTCGGCGTCGACACCCTCACCGTGATCGAGGAGCAGCCGACCCGGCTGGTCGAGGTGCCGGGGCTGGGGCCGAAGCGGACGAGGATGATCGCCGACGCCTGGGAGGAGCAGAAGGCGATCAAGGAGGTCATGGTCTTCCTGCAGGGGGTCGGGGTCTCCACCTCGCTGGCGGTGCGGATCTACAAGAAGTACGGGGACTCCTCGATCGGTGTGGTGAAGAACGAGCCGTACCGGCTGGCCTCGGACGTCTGGGGGATCGGCTTCCTGACCGCGGACCGGATCGCGCAGGCCGTCGGGATCCCGCACGACAGCCCCGAGCGGGTGAAGGCCGGTCTGCAGTACGCGCTCTCGCAGAGCAGCGACCAGGGCCACTGCTACCTGCCGGAGGAGCGGCTGATCGCCGACGGGGTCAAGCTGCTGCAGGTGGACGTCGGCCTGGTGATCGACTGCCTGGCCGAGCTGGTGGCCGAGGAGGGCGTGGTGCGCGAGAGCGTCCCGGGGCCGGACGGCACGGTGGGCGAACCGGTGGTCGCGGTCTACCTGGTGCCCTTCCACCGGGCCGAGATCTCGCTCTCCAACCAGCTGCTGCGGCTGCTGCGGGCCGAGGGCGACCGGATGCCCGGCTTCGCGGACGTGGACTGGCCCAAGGCGCTGGGCTGGCTGGCCCGGCAGACCGGGGCCGAGCTGGCGCCCGAGCAGCAGGACTCGGTCCGCCTGGCGCTGACGCAGAAGGTCGCGGTGCTGACCGGCGGTCCCGGGTGCGGAAAGTCCTTCACGGTCCGCTCGATCGTCACGCTGGCACTGGCCAAGCGGGCGAAGGTGCTGCTGGCGGCCCCGACCGGCCGGGCCGCCAAGCGGCTGGCCGAGCTGACGGGCTGTGAGGCCTCGACCGTCCACCGGCTGCTGGAGCTGCGGCCGGGCGGGGACGCGGCGTACGACCGGGACCGGCCGTTGGACGCGGACCTGGTGGTCGTCGACGAGGCCTCGATGCTGGACCTGATCCTGGCGAACAAGCTGGTCAAGGCGGTGGCACCGGGGGCCCACCTGCTCTTCGTGGGGGACGTGGACCAGCTGCCGTCGGTCGGGGCGGGCGAGGTGCTGCGCGACCTGCTGGCCGAGGGCGGGCCGATCCCCTCGGTCCGGCTGACCCGGATCTTCCGGCAGGCCCAGCAGTCCGGCGTGGTGGTCAACGCGCACCGGATCAACGAGGGCCTGCCGCCGCTGACCGAGGGCCTGCCCGACTTCTTCCTCTTCGTCGAGGACGACACCGAGCGCGCGGCCGGCCTGGTGGTGGACGTGGTGGCCCGCCGGGTCCCGCAGCGCTTCGGCCTCGACCCGCGCCGGGACGTCCAGGTGCTGGCGCCGATGCACCGCGGCCCGGCCGGGGCCGGCAACCTCAACACGCTGCTCCAGGCGGCGGTCACCCCGGGGCGTGAGGGGCTGCCCGAGCGGCGCTTCGGCGGGCGGACCTTCCGGGTCGGCGACAAGGTGACGCAGATCCGCAACAACTACGAGAAGGGCCGCAACGGCGTCTTCAACGGGACGGTGGGCGTGGTCACCGCGCTCAGCACGGAGGACCAGCGGCTCACCGTGCTCACCGACGAGGACGAGGAGGTGCCCTACGACTTCGACGAGCTGGACGAGTTGGCGCACGCCTACGCGGTCACCATCCACCGTTCGCAGGGCAGCGAGTACCCCGCGGTGGTGATTCCCGTCACTACGTCCGCCTGGACCATGCTGCAGCGCAACCTGCTCTACACGGCGGTCACCCGGGCCAAGAAGCTGGTGGTGCTGGTGGGCTCGCGCAAGGCGATCGGGCAGGCCGTCCGCACCGTGAGCGCCGGGCGGCGGCACTCCGCGCTGGACCACCGGCTCGCCACCGGATGACCCCCCGGGGAGCGAATGGGGTTCCGCGCCCCGGCGGGGGTATCTTGACGTGAAGAAATTGATGGACCAGCCTAGTCTTGCCGCGATCTTGTCCGGTTCGTACCGGCTGGACCGTCGGCTTTTGTAGGGCACGGCTCTTTCGGGCCACCCCGGGTGCGCGGCCGTCCTCCGGATGGGGGAGGGTGGGACAGTCAGGGCACCTTGGAAGAGGATTTCATTACGTCGGTGAGGAAGCGCGTGAGCGAGAACAGTCAAGAGTCCGTAGTACTGCGGTACCAGGGCGGCGAGTACGAGTACCCCGTCGTCGAGAGCACTGCGGGTAACGCCGGCTTCGACATCTCGAAGCTGCTCCCGCAGACCGGCCTGGTCACCCTGGACAACGGCTTCGGCAACACCGCCGCCTACAAGTCCGCGATCACCTTCGTTGACGGTGACAACGGCATCCTCCGGTACCGCGGCTACCCGATCGAGCAGCTGGCCGAGCGCGGCAGCTTCATCGAGACCGCCTACCTCCTGATCAACGGTGAGCTCCCGACCACCGACCAGCTGGCGGAGTTCAGCAACGAGATCACCCAGCACACCCTGCTGCACGAGGACGTCAAGCGGTTCTACCAGGGCTTCCCGCGTGACGCCCACCCGATGGCGATGCTCTCCTCGGTGGTGGGCGCGCTGTCGACCTTCTACCAGGACAGCCACAACCCGTTCGACGCCGGCCAGCGCCACCTGTCGACCGTGCGCCTGCTCGCCAAGCTGCCGACCATCGCGGCCTACGCGTACAAGAAGTCGGTCGGCCAGCCGTTCGTCTACCCGCGCAACGACCTGAGCTACGTCGAGAACTTCCTGCGGATGACCTTCGCGGTCCCGGCGCAGGAGTTCGAGCTGAACCCGGTCGTGGTCAACGCGCTGGACAAGCTGCTCATCCTGCACGCGGACCACGAGCAGAACTGCTCCACCTCCACCGTGCGCCTGGTCGGCTCGAGCCACGCGAACCAGTTCGCCTCGATCTCGGCGGGCATCTCGGCCCTCTGGGGCCCGCTGCACGGCGGCGCCAACCAGGCCGTGCTGGAGATGCTCGAGCAGATCCAGCAGGACGGCGGCGACGTCGACGCCTTCATCCGCAAGGTGAAGAACCGCGAGGACGGCGTCAAGCTGATGGGCTTCGGCCACCGGGTGTACAAGGCCTTCGATCCGCGCGCCGCGCTGGTCAAGGGCCTGGCGCACGACGTGCTGGCGCAGCTGGGCAAGTCGGACGAGCTGCTGGAGATCGCGCTCAAGCTGGAGGAGCACGCGCTCAGCGACGACTTCTTCGTCTCGCGCAAGCTCTACCCGAACGTGGACTTCTACACCGGCCTGATCTACCGCGCGATGGGCTTCCCGACCAGCATGTTCACCGTGCTGTTCGCGCTGGGCCGGCTGCCGGGCTGGATCGCGCACTGGCACGAGATGATCAACGACCCGGGCAGCCGGATCGGCCGCCCGCGCCAGATCTACACCGGCACGGCGATCCGCGACTACGTGGAGCTCGACAAGCGCTGAGTCCGGTAGCGCCCGGACCCGCCCCGGCCCTGTCCGCCGGACGGGTCACCCGGATGTGCCGAAGGGCCCCGCAGCAGCAGCTGCGGGGCCCTTCGGCACATCCGGACGCCGTCGCGACCGGGCACGAGCGGCGCACGACGCCCGGGGAGCGGGGTGGGTCAGGAACGGCCGCTCAAAGCGTCCCTGGGCCCGTCGCTCCCCGGCGTCGTGCGCGAGGACCGTCGCTGGTGCGACAGCCTTCCCGGGGCCCGCCGGAGCCCCGTCGGCGGCCTGGTGACTGCGCGTGCGCGGACCGCCCCGCAGGGGGGTGGCACGCGCATGCCGTTCCGCAGTCGTTCTGGCCGCACTCACAAGGTAAGACGTATCTGGGTCGGCAAAGTTACGTTTGCACGGTGTGAGTTGGCTCTCGCTACGTTCCGTGTGCGCATCGTTCACCCGCTCATACCACACCGATTCCGGCGTCCGACGTCACCCTCCCCGCAGTCCTGGCAACCCAGCGTGATAGGAATCGTGTCATTCCGGTACGGACAGGGCGGGCCGGAGCGGTGAGGGTGGGAGAGCGCAGATGGCCAGGAACGTTGTCGTCACCGGCGGTGGCACCGGCATCGGCTTGGAGATCGCCCGGCGCTTCGCCGACGCCGGCGAACGGGTGGTGATCGTCGGACGGCGCCGCTCGGTGCTGGAGGAGGCGGCCGCCACGCTGGGTCCCTCGATCACCCCGCTGGTCTGCGACCTGGCGGACCCGGACGCGGTGGAGGCGGCGCTGGGCACGCTGCCGGCGCGGATCGACGTGCTGGTGAACAACGCCGGCAGCCGCGAGACCGGGTTCGTGGCCGGGCCGCACGCGCTGCTGGCCCGCTGGCGCGGCGACTTCGAGCGCAACGTGCTGACCGCGGTGCTGCTCACCGAGTCGGTCCGCGACCGGCTCACCCCCGGCGAGGGCCGGGTGGTCACCATCAGTTCGATCGCCGCGCTGCGCGGGGCCGGCTCCTACGGTGCGGCCAAGGCCTCGCTGCACGCCTGGAACAACTTCCTGGCCGCCCAGCTGGGCCCCTCGGGCATCACCGCGAACATCGTCGCCCCGGGCACGGTGGCCGGCACCGAGTTCTTCGGTCCCCGGCTGGACGAGGCGGAGGTCTCCCGGCGGGCGTCGCGCACGCTGCTGGGCCGGATCGGCGAGACCGGTGAGGTGGCCGCCGCGGTGTACTTCCTGGCGTCGGTGGAGGCGGGCTTCATCACCGGCGAGATCCTGCACTGCAACGGCGGCGAGCTCCTCGGACGCTGAGTCCGGGGAGCTCGCTGGACGGTCGGGGCCGGGGGGCGGCGCGCGGCGGGTCGGGGCCGGGGCTCAGGCGCCGAAGCGGCGCAGGCGCAGGCTGTTGGTCACCACGAAGACCGAGGAGAAGGCCATCGCGGCGCCGGCCACCACCGGGTTGAGCAGGCCGGCCGCGGCCAGCGGGATCGCCGCCACGTTGTAGGCGAAGGCCCAGAAGAGGTTGCCCTTGATGGTGGCCAGGGTCCGCCGGGAGAGCCGGATGGCGTCGGCCGCCGAGCGCAGGTCGCCGCCCACCAGGGTCAGGTCGCCGGCCTCGATCGCCGCGTCGGTGCCGGTGCCCATGGCCAGGCCCAGGTCGGCCTGGGCGAGCGCGGCGGCGTCGTTCACGCCGTCGCCGACCATCGCCACCGCGTGGCCCTCGGCCTGCAGGGCGCGCACGGTGGCGACCTTCTGCTCGGGGAGCACCTCGGCGATCACGTCGGTGGCCGCGATGCCGACCTCGACCGCCACCGCCTGCGCCGCGGCCCGGTTGTCGCCGGTCAGCAGCACCGGGCGCAGCCCCAGCCCGCGCAGCTCGGCGGTCGCCTCGCGGCTGGTCGTGCGAACGGTGTCGGCCACCACCAGCACCGCGCGGGCCGCGCCGTCCCAGCCCACCGCCACCGCGGTGCGGCCGGCCGCCTCGGCCGCCGCCCGGGCCTCGGCGAGGGCGGCGGGCAGCGGCTGCTCCCAGTCGGCCAGCAGGGCGGCGCGGCCGGCGAGCACCGCGTGGCCCTCCACCACGCCCTGCACGCCGCGGCCGGGGAGGTTCTCGAAGCCCTCGACGGCAGGCAGCTCGCCGAGCCGCTCGGCGGCGGCGAGGGCCACCGCGCGGGCGATCGGGTGCTCGGAGGCGTGCTCCAGGGCGCCGGCCAGGCGCAGCGCCTGGTCCTGCGAGACGCCCTCGGCGGTGTGCACGGCGATCAGCGCCATGCGGCCGGTGGTGACGGTGCCGGTCTTGTCGAGCACGATGGTGTCCACCCGCCGGGTGGTCTCCAGCACCTCGGGGCCCTTGATCAGGATGCCGAGCTGGGCGCCGCGGCCGGTGCCGACCATCAGCGCGGTCGGGGTGGCCAGGCCCAGGGCGCAGGGGCAGGCGATGATCAGCACGGCGACGGCGGCGGTGAACGCCTCGGTGGAGCTGCCGGTGGCCAGCAGCCAGCCGACCAGGGTGCCCAGGGCGATCAGGATGACCACGGGGACGAAGACGCCGGAGATCCTGTCGGCGAGCCGCTGGGCGGCCGCCTTGCCGTTCTGCGCCTCCTCGACCAGGGCGGCCATCTGCGCCAGCCGGGTCTGCGCGCCGACCCGCACCGCTCGCACCACCAGGCGGCCGCCGGCGTTGACGGTGGCGCCGGTGACCTGGTCGCCGACGGTCACCTCGACCGGGACCGACTCGCCGGTCAGCATCGAGGCGTCGACGGCGGAGCTGCCCTCGACCACCGTGCCGTCGGTGGCGATCTTCTCGCCGGGGCGGACCACGAAGCGGGTGCCGACGGTGAGTTCGCCGATCGGGACCCGGACCTCGCGGCCCTCGCGCAGCACCGCGACGTCCTTGGCGCCCAGGTCGAGCAGGGCGTGCAGCGCGGCGCCGGCCCGCCGCTTGGAGCGGGCCTCCAGCCAGCGGCCGAGCAGGATCAGCGTGGTGACGGCCGCCGCGGTCTCCAGGTAGAGCGTGGAGGCGGCGTCGCCGCCGCCGACCGAGAGGCTGAAGGTGTGCCGCATGCCGGGCATGCCGGCGTCTCCGAGGAAGAGCGCCCACAGCGACCAGCCGAAGGCGGCCAGCGTGCCGAGCGAGACCAGGGTGTCCATGGTGGCCGCGCCGTGCCGGAGGTTGGTCCAGGCCGCCCGGTGGAAGGGCAGGCCGCCGTAGACCACGACCGGGCCGGTGAGGGCGAGGGCGAGCCACTGCCAGTTGTCGAACTGCAGGGCGGAGACCATCGAGAGCAGGACCACCGGGACGGTGAGCACGGTGCTGATCAGCAGCCGCTCGCGCTGCGGGTCCGGCTCGCGGGTGGCGGTCGGCGCGGCGACCGGGGCCGCGATCGGCTCGGCGGGCGGCGGGGGCAGCTCGGCGGTGTAGCCGGTGCGCTCCACGGTGGCGATCAGCTCGGCCACGTCCGTCTGCGGGCCGAAGTCGATCCGCGCCTTCTCGGTCGCGTAGTTGACGGTGGCCTGCACGCCGTCCATCCGGTTGAGCTTCTTCTCGATCCGGGCCGCGCAGGAGGCGCAGGTCATCCCGCCGATCGACAGCTCGACCCGGGTCGACCCGGCGGTGGGCGCTATGCCGGGGACCACGGTGCCCGGGGTGAGGGTGCTCATCGGTTGTCGCTCCTTCGGGGGAGGGGTACGGCCGGGGAGCCCGAGGGCGGGGTCGGCCGGATGGCGGCGGGGGGCGGCCGCGGGGGTTCGCCCCCCGTGCGGGCCGCTCAGGCGGTCGGGCCCACCAGCTCGTAGCCGGCCTCGTCGACGGCGGCGCGCACGGCGGCCTCGTCCAGCGGGAGCTCGGAGGAGACCGTGACGGTGCCGGCCTTGGCGTCGGCGGCCACCTCGGTGACGCCCTGCAGGCCGGAGATCTCCGAGCTGACCGACTTCTCGCAGTGGCCGCAGCTCATCCCGGTGACGGCGTAGGTGGTGGTGTTGGACATCGGGGCCTCCAGGAGGGTGGGGTGCGCCGGGTGGCGCCGTACTGTCTCCAACATGATACCCCCCAGGGGTATTCCGAGGGAGGGGGATTTCCTGTGCGCAGACCGGTGCGGCCTGCGGTTCGCTAGCAGACAGTAGCCGGGCCGATACCTTGCGTGGCGTTCGGCGCTCCCGGGCGTGCGGGAAACGGGAGGTGACGGTGGGGCTGATTGTCCGTAATGTTCGCCTCGTGTCCCGTTCGCGCCGTGTCGTCACCCCGCTCTCCCCCGACGTCTCCGGCCTGCCGCTGGGCCTGCGGCGCCGGGCGCTGGCCGCCGTCGACCTGCGCGACGTCTCCTGGCGCCGGCGGGCCACCCCCGCGCTGCTGGCCATCCTCGCGGTCAGCATCGCCGACGTGTCGACCGGCAAGGAGCGCTACCTGGCGCCGCTGATGACGGTGGTCCCCTCGATCGCGGCGCTCACCCTCTCGGCGGTCGGCGTGCTCGCGGTCTGCACCCTGGGGCTGGGCGCGCTGATCGGGCTGAACCGGTACGACCAGGTGACCGCCGTGCACGACCAGCGCTTCCTCTTCGGCTCGATGATCACCTACGCCCTGCTCACCCTCTTCAGTGCCCTCGTGGCGGACGTGCGGATGCGCCGGGCGGCGGCGTTCGCCGCGGTGAGCTCGGTGGCCGACGCGGCCCAGCGCGCGCTGTTGCGCCAGCCGGACTCCGAGGTCGGACCGCTGCGGCTGGCGGTGCGCTACGCCTCGGCCGCCGACGAGGCGCGCATCGGCGGGGACCTCTACGCCGTGCTGGAGACCCCGCACGGCACCCGCGCGGTGGTCGGGGACGTGCGCGGCAAGGGGCTGGAGGCCGTGCAGACCGCGGCCGTGGTGCTGGGCGCCTTTCGGGAGGCGGCCTACGACGAGGCCGCGCTGCGCGGGGTGGCCGGGCGGATCGAGGCCAGCGTGGAGCGGCACGCCCCGGACGGCGAGTTCACCACCGCGCTGTTCGCCGAGTTCCGCCACCCGGGCGCCGTCGAGCTGCTGCACTACGGGCACGTGCCGCCGCTGCGGGTCGCCCACGACGGCGCGGTGACGGTGCTGGAGGCCCCCGACCCGTGGGTGCCGCTGGGGCTGGGCGGCCTCGCCCCGGGGCAGCCGCAGAGCTGGGACCAGCCGTTCGGCACCGACGACGTGATGGTGCTCTGCACCGACGGGGTGGTGGAGGCCCGGCACCACGCGACCGGCGAGTTCTATCCGCTGGAGGAGCGGGCCGGGCACCTGGTCGCCGGCTCGGGCGGCTCGGTGGCCGAGCTGGACTCGGCGGTCGCCCGGCTCTACGGCGACCTGCTGGAGCACACCGGCGGCGAGCTCGGGGACGACGCGCTGCTGCTGCTGGTCGGCCGCGCGGCCTGAGCGTGCGACCCGGGCCTGACCGTGCGGCCCGGGCCGGGGCGCGGTGGGTCGGCTTCGCGGTGGGTCAGTCCGCGGCGGGCCGGTTCGCCGGGGGCCGGTTGGAGGCGGCGTCGGCCAGCGCGCGGAAGAGCAGCGCGGTGGAGGCGGCGCCCGGATCCCGGTGGCCCGCGCTGCGCTCGCCCAGGTAGGAGGCCCGGCCCTTGCGCGCGACGAGCGGCTCGGTCGCCCGCGCCCCCGCCTCGGCGGCTTCCGCGGCCAGTGCGCCGGCCTCGCGCAGCGTGAAGCCGTCCAGCGCGGCGCGTTCCAGGGCCGCGACGGCGGGGTCGAAGGCGTCCACCATGGTCTTGTCGCCCACGGCCGCGCCGCCCAGGCTGCGCACGGCGCCGAGCCCCGCGCGCAGCGCGTCCGCCAGCGCCGGCAGGTCGGCGTCGGGCTGCGGCAGGGCGGGCGCCGGGGGGGGGGGG
>NZ_BAAALF010000232.1:0-11093 GCF_039528135.1 Kitasatospora nipponensis
CTCGCCCCCCTGCCGCGGCCGCTGCCGGGGGCGCGGGCGCCGGCGCGGTCGGACGCGAGCCGCGCTACCGCCTGCGGCACGCCTGCGCGCCGACCGCCGAGGCCGCGCGCCGCGCCGAGCCGAGGTCGATGGGCCTGCTGCTCGCCGCCGACCTGCCCGGCGCGCTCGCCCTGGCACTGGCCGGCGCCGCCGCCGGTGACCGGATCGGCCCGGTCGCCACCGCGATCGGCTGGCACCTGCTGTACGTCGACGCCGTCGAGCCGCCCGCACCGCCCGGTCGCGGGTCGGTGCCGGTGTCGGGACCGGGGCCCGGCGGGAGCTCGGCGTTCCTCGGCTGGCTGGGGCTGCGCCGCGCCGAGAAGGTCGTCGAGGTGCCCGGCTTCGAGCACCCCGGCGACCCCCGTCAGCCCGACAACACCCACCGCCATTGAGTGCCCGGGCCGTTGGACCCGTGCTCGCGCTGGACATCGGCGGGACCAAGCTCGCCGCGGCGCTGGTCGACCCCACCGGTGCGTTCCTGACCCAGCGGCAGGTGCCCACACCGCGCTCCGGCGACCCGGAGGCGGTGTTCGGGGCGCTGGTCGAGCTGGCGCTGCGCACCCGCGGTGAGCAGCGCATCGGCGGCGTCGGGGTCGGCTCGGCCGGTCCGCTCGACGTGCTGGCCGGTACCGTCAGTCCGCTCAACATCCCGGCCTGGCGGGCGTTCGCGCTCGTCGGCCGGCTGGCCGAGCGGCTGGCCGCGGGCCTGGAGGGGCCGGTCCGGCTGGCCGGCGACGGGCAGTGCTTCGCGCTCGGCGAGCACTGGCTGGGCGGGCACGGCGACCGGGCGCTGCTCGCGATGATCGTCTCCACCGGCGTCGGTGGCGGACTGGTGCTGGACGGCACGGTGCTGCGCGGGGCGACCGGCAACGCCGGGCATGTCGGGCACATGGTGGTCGAGGCCGGCGGTGAGGTCTGCGTCTGCGGCGGCACCGGCTGCGTGGAGATGTACGCGAGCGGGCCCAACCTGGTGCGCTGGGCCCGCTCGCAGGGCTGGCGGCCGGGTGAACCGGGCGCGGACGCGGCCCGGTTGGCGGCGGACGCCGCCGCCCTGGACCCGGTCGCGCTGGCCGCCTTCGACCGGGCCGCGCGGGCGATCGCGGCGGTCATCGTCTCGACGGCGGCGCTGACCGACCGGCTCACGGTCGTGATCGGCGGCGGGGTGTCGCAGGCGGGTGAGATCCTGCTCGGTCCCCTGCGCCTGTGGCTGGGCAGGCTCGCCGGGCTGGACTTCCTGCGTGATCTGCCCGTGCACACCTCACGGTTGGGGCTGCGGGCCAGCCTGGGCGGCAGCGCCGCGCTGGTGCTGGAGCCGCGGGTGGTGGCGGGTCGGACCGTCGTCGGTCAGCGGGCGGCCGGCAGGTAGGCCAGCCCGTGGGCGCCCGGTTCGCCGGTCCGGGCGACGGTCAGCTCGGCCACCGCCTCCAGCCGGTTCAGGTCGACCACGGTGACCGTCGAGGAGGAGACGTTCGCCACGTAGGCCCGCTCGCCGTCGGGCGAGGAGGTGATGGTGAGCGGGAACCGGCCGACCTCGACCCGGCCCAGCAGCTCGTAGCCGTGCGGATCGAAGACGCTGAGTGTTCCCGGCAGTTGGGCGCCGAGAGCGGAGTGCTCGGAGGTGTCCATCCGCAGCTCGCCGGCGAGGATCAGGCCCTTGGTGGTGGTGTGCACGGGGAAGACCGGGCCGCCGACGGGCAGCGTCCGCTCGACCCGCCCGGTGGCGGTGTCGATCACCCGCAGGCCGGGGGCGGCCTTGAGCGGGCGACCGAAGTCCACCTTCGGGGCGGCGACCACCAGCTGCCGTCCGTCGGGGGAGACGGCGAGCCCCTCGCTGCCCGGCACCTCGATCCGGTCGACGAGCTCGCCGCGCTCCAGGTCGAGCACCGAGACGAACGGCGCCTCCTTGTTGCCGGAAGGTGACGGTCGGTCCGCTCTGGGATCGGCCACCGCGCGGCCGGGGCGCCCCGGACGGACGCCGCCCGGTGGCGCTCGGCGGGCCGGTCAGCCCGGGTCGCGGGCCAGCCGCAGGGTGACGAGCTGGAAGGGCCGCAGCCGCAGCTCCACCCCGTCCGACCGCGGCGTCAGGTCGACCTCGGCCCCGATCAGCCGGCGCTCCAACAGGTCGCAGGCGACCGCCCCGGCCAGCGGGAAGGCGGTGGTCAGGCGGGTCCGGGCCCGGCCGCCGTGCGCCTCGTACAGGCGCACCACCACGTCGCCGCTCGCGTCGTCGGCCAGCTTGACCGCGCTGACCACCACGGCGTCGTCCGCGACGCTCACCAGCGGGGCGACGGCCACGGTGCCGACCACCCTGCGTTCGGGCAGGTTGATCCGGTAGCCCTCGCGGACCGCGTCGCCCACCGAGGCGCCGGGCACCAGCGCGTAGCGGAACCGGTGCAGGCCCTGGTCGGTGCGCGGGTCGGGGAAGCGCGGCGCGCGCAGCAGCGAGAGCCGGACCGTGGTGGTGGTCCCGCGGTCGTCGGCCCGGACCGTGCGCGTCACGTCGTGCCCGTAGGTGGAGTCGTTCACCAGGGCCACGCCCCAGCCCGGCTCGGCCACCCGCACGAACCGGTGGTTGCACGCCTCGAACTTGGCCGCCTCCCAACTGGTGTTGGTGTGGGTGGGGCGGTGGACGTGACCGAACTGGGTCTCCGCGCTGTACCGTTCGGCGTGCACGTCCAGCGGGAAGGCGACCTTGAGGAACTTCTCGGTCTCCTGCCAGTCCACCCCGGTCTCGATGTCCAGGCGCCGCACGCCGGCCGCCAGGGTGAGCAGGTGGACGGCCCGCGAGCGCCCGAACGAGCGACTCACCCGTACGGTCACCGCCTGCGGGTGCTCGACCGCCACCACCACCTCGTCCGCCTCCGTCAGGTCGGTGACCGAGTTGCGGTAGAACCGGTCGACGTCCCAGGCGTCCCACATGTTGGGGAAGTCCGGGTGCAGTTGCAGCAGGTTGGCCGCCGCGCCCGGTGCCAGCGTCTCGCGCTCGGCGGTCAGGTCGTAGACCGAGACGACCAGGCCGCGGCCGTCGATCGCCACCCGCAGCAGGCCGTTCTCCAGCACGAACCCGCCCTCGGCGCGCGGGCGCACCGCGCTGCGCCCCTCGGGTGCCCGCGGCACGGCGGCGACGTGCGCCGCGACGCCGGCGCGCTCGTCCGGGGCCGCGTTGAAGACCAGCACGGTGTCGCCGTCCGCACCGCCGTCCCCCTCGCCGCCGCCACCGGCCAGCGCCCGCTGGGCGGTGGTGATCAGCGCCTCCAGCTCCGTCGCCACCGCCGCGTAGGTCTGTTCGGCCTCGCGGTGCACCCAGGCGATCGAGGAGCCGGGCAGGATGTCGTGGAACTGGTGCAGCAGCACGGTCTTCCAGATCCGGTCCAACTCCTGGTACGGATAGGGGAGTTCGACCAGCACCGCGGCGGTGGCCGCCCACAGCTCGGCCTCCCGCAGCAGGTGTTCGCTGCGCCGGTTGCCCTGCTTGGTGCGAGCCTGGCTGGTGAGCGTGCCCCGGTGCAGTTCCAGGTACAACTCGCCGACCCAGACCGGTGCGTTCGGGTACTCGGCGGCCGCCCGGGCGAAGAACGCGGCCGGCGCCTCCCAGCGCACGGTCGCCGAGCCCTCCAGTGAGCGCAGCCGGGCCGCCTTGGCCACCATCTCGCGGGTGGTGCCGCCCCCGCCGTCGCCCCAACCGGTCGGCGCCAGCGAGTGGCTGGCCACCCCCTTGTCGCGGAAGTTCCGCGCGGCGTGGGCGATCTCCTTGCCCTGCATGCAGCAGTTGTAGGTGTCGACCGGCGGGAAGTGGGTGAAGATCCTGGTCCCGTCGATGCCCTCCCACCAGAAGGTGTGGTGCGGGAAGGAGTTGGTCTGACTCCAGGAGATCTTCTGGGTCAGCAGCCACTTGGAGCCGCCCGCCCGGATGATCTGCGGCAGCCCGGCGGCGAAGCCGAAGGTGTCCGGCAGCCAGGCCTCCTCGTTCTCGATGCCGAACTCGTCGAGGAAGAACCGCTTCCCGTGCACGAACTGACGGGCCATCGCCTCCGAGCCCGGCATGTTGGTGTCGGACTCCACCCACATGCCGCCGGCCGGCACGAAGCGGCCCTCGGCGACGGCCTGCTTCACCTTCGCGTAGACCTCGGGCCGGTGCTCCTTGATCCAGGCGTACTGCTGCGCCTGCGACATGGCGAAGACGAACTGCGGCTCGTCGTCCAGCAGGGCGGTCATGTTGGCGGTGGTGCGGGCCACCTTGCGCACGGTCTCGCGCAGCGGCCAGAGCCAGGCCGAGTCGATGTGCGCGTGCCCGACCGCGCTGATCCGGTGCGCCGAGGGGTGGGCGGGCGCGGCCAGCACCTCGCGCAACAGCTCACGGGCGGCGGGCGCGGTGGCGTTGACGTCCTGGAGGTCGAGCGCGTCCAGGGCCCGCTCGACGGCGCGCAGCAGTTCCCAGCGCCGGGCGCTCGCCACGTCCAGCTCGGCCATCAGCTCACCGAGCACCTCCAGGTCCTGCACCAACTCCCAGACACAGGTGTCGAAGACGGCCAGGTCCATCCGGGCCAGCCGGTACTGCGGCTCGCTGCCCGCGGTCGCCAGCTCGCCCAACTCGGTGGGCCGGAAGGGGTGGTAGTCCAGGATCACCGGGTTGGAGGCGGCCTCCACGTGCAGCAGCACCGACTCGCCGCCGGCCACCGGCGCACCGATGCGCACCCACTGGTTGCGCGGGTTGAGGCCCTTCACCGGCGTGCCGTCCGGGCGGTAGACCAGGCCCTCGCACTGGAAGCCCGGCATGTTCTCGTCGAACCCCAGGTCGAGCAGTGCCTCGACGGTGCGGCCCGCCCACGCGGCGGGGACCGTGCCGCTGACCCGGAACCAGCTGGTGCCCCACGGCGCACCCCAGGACTCGCCCACCCGGACGGGGGAGTAGGCGGCGGCGAGGCCCTCGGCGACCGGGACCGGCTCGCCGGGCGCGTGCCAGACGGCCACCTCCAACGGGACCGCGTGCGGGTGGACGGCGGGGCGGACGCGTTCGTCGAGGACGCGCCGCAGGCGGCCCTCGATCAGGAGGCGGTCGTCGTGCATGGTCGGGAGACTCCCTCTCTGCTGACGGTGCGGTGCGGTGTGGTGCGCTCGTGCGGTGCGGTGCAGTGGTGCGGTGGCGTGGCGCCGGGGGGCGCCCTGACGGACCTCAGTGGACGTCGCGCACCGCGACCAGCTCGGTGATCCCCCGCGCGGCCAGCTGGGCCCGGTCCTGCGCCTGCCGGGCGAGCACCACGGCGGGCCGGGCGCCGTCGGCGGTCAGCCGCGCGAACGCCTCGAAGAACGCTCCGCCCGGCGCGCAGGCCGCGCGCTGCGGCCCGCCGTCCTCGTCCGGACCCGCGTCGAGCACCAGGGCGGTGTGGCGCGGGGCGGGGGCGGGCGGCTTGTCGCGGTACTGCTCGATCGCCCGGGCGATCGCGCGGCCGGCGGGCTTGGGGCGGCGGTCGTTGGTGAGCAGGCCCAGCGAGTACTCCAGGTCCGGGAAGTCCGCCAGCGCGCGGTCGACGTCGTGCGAGCACCACCAGGTGACGCCCCAGACGTCCTCGCAGTCCAGCGCGCCCGCCACGGTGGCGGTGGCGAAGTCGGCGGCCCCCTCGGCCGGCACGCAGGGGGCGGGCGCGCCGACCTCCTGCAGCCAGACCGGCCGGTGCGGGTCGCGGGCCCAGGCCTTGGAGAGCTCGATCAGGTAGGCCGCGTGGTGGGTGGTGGCGGTGCCGGTGGCGCCGTACCGCTGCGCCGTGCCGTTGAAGACCCAGGAGTGCACGGCGGTCACCGCGCCCAGCCGGGCGGCCTGGGCGGGGGTGAAGGGGTGACCGTCCTGGTACCAGGCGGCGTCGTACTCGGCGTGCAGGTGCAGGCGTCCGGGGGCGCCCTCCTCGCAGGCGCGCAGCATCCGGCGCAGCCACTCCTCGGCCTGCGCGGGGGCGATCAGGTCCGGGTCGGGGTGCGGTGCGCCGGAGAACTGGTTGATCTCGTTGCCGACGGTCATCCCCAGGAAGTTGGGGCGCTCCGCCAGGGCCCGGGCCAGCGTCTGCAGCAGTCGGGCCTGGGCGGTGGTGACGTCCGGATCGGTGAAGAGGTTGCGGCGGTGCCAGCTGAGCGTCCAGGCGGGCTGGAAGTCGAAGCTGGAGAGATGCCCCTGCAGGCCGTCCACGGCGACGTCCAGGCCGCGCTCGCGGGCCGCGTCCACCAGCTGCACCAGCTGTTCGACCGCCCGTGTCCGGATCAGCGTGCGGTTGGGCTGGAAGACCGGCCACAGCGGGAAGACCCGGACGTGGTCCATGCCGAGGTCGGCCACCGAGTCCAGGTCGGCCCGGACCTCGTCGAGGTCGAAGTCCAGCCAGTGGTGGAACCAGCCGCGCGTGGGCGTGTAGTTGACGCCGAAGCGGGGTGCGCGGGAAGCCGTCATGCGACCTAACTAAAGCGCTTGAGCTGTGCCCGGTCAAGCATCCGCGCGATGCCGGGTCAAGCGCTTGAGTAGAGTGATCGCCGGTAGCGCCGGACCGTTCGAATGGAGCCCGATGACCAGCCCGCCCCCCGGCGGCCCGCCCCAGCGGCCGGCCCGCCTGACCCCGGTGCGCCGGTCGACCATGAAGGACATCGCCCGGCAGGCCGGTGTCTCCGAGAGCGCCGTCTCGTTCGCGCTCAACGGCCGCCCCGGGGTCTCCGAGGCCACCCGCGAACGGGTCCGCCGGGTGGCGGAGGAGCTCGGCTGGCAGGCCAGTACGGCCGCCCGCTCGCTCTCCGGCGAGGGCACCGCGACGGTCGGTCTGGTGCTGGCCCGCCCGGCCCGCGCGCTGGGCATGGAGTCGTTCTTCCTGCAACTGGTCGCGGGTATCCAGCAGGTCCTGGCGCAGCGTCAACTCGGCCTGCTCTTCCAGGTGGTGGAGGACCTGCCGGCCGAGTGCGCGACCTACCGGCGGTGGTGGGCGGAGCACCGGGTGGACGGCGTGCTGCTGGTCGACCCGCGGACCGAGGACCCGCGCCTCGACCTGCTCGACTCGCTCGCCATGCCGACGGTGGTGATCGGCGGACGGCCCGGACACCAGGGCAGCGCCCCCACCGTCGCCCACCTGTGGGTCGACGATTCGGCCGCGATGGCGCTGGTGGTCGACTACCTCTACCGGCTCGGCCACCGCCGCATCGCCCACGTCGCCGGGCTGCCCGAACTCGCCCACACCCAGCGCCGGATCCACTCGCTGCGCACCGAGGCCGACCGGCTCGGCCTGCCCGGCGCGCACTCGCTGACCACCGACTACTCGGAGGCCGAGGGAGCGGCGGCCACCCGCCGCCTGCTGGACGGCCCGCAGCCGCCCACCGCGATCGTCTACGACAGCGACGTCCTGGCGGCGGCCGGCGCGGCGGTCGCCACCGAGCGTTCGCTGACGGTGGGGCGAGGGCTCTCGGTCGTCGCCTGGGAGGACTCGGTGCTCTGCCGGATGGCCCAGCCGCCGCTCACCGCGCTCGCCCGGGACGCCGTCGCGCTCGGCCGCACCGCCGCCGAGCAGCTGACCGGACTGCTCGACACCGGCACGCCGGGGCTGGTGCAGTTCGAGGCTCCCCGGCTGATCGTCCGGGAGAGCACGTCCGCGGCCCCGCCGCCCGGGGGCTGACGGGCACTCAGGCGCAGGGCGGGGGCCCGGAGCGTCAGGCGGGCTCGGTGGTGGTGAGACCCAGGGCGGCGCGGACCTCGGTGACCAACCGCTCGTCCAGGCGGTTCACCGACATCCGGTTCTTGGTCAGCGCGAAGGAGAACCGGCGCGCCGGGTCGGCGCAGGCCGTGCTGCCGCCCGAGCCGCTGGTGCCGAAGCCGCCGTCGGGCGAGCGCACCGGTGAGCCCGCCCCGCCGCTGAGCATGAAGCCGTAGCCCTTGGCGAGCGGGATGCCCAGCAGTCGGTCGCGGCCGGTGGTGCGCGGGGTGGTCGCGATGCGAACGGTCGCCTCGGAGACCAGCCGGCCGCCGCTCGGTCCGTCGCCGCTCGGTCCGTCGCCGCCCGGTCCATCGCCGCCAGGGTCGCCGCCGGTGCGCGGGCCGTCGCCGACCAGGGCCGCGTACATCCGGGCGGCGGCGCGGGCGGTCATCGTGCCGTTGGCCGGCAGCGCCGTGCGCCGGAAGTCGGCCCGGTTGGCCAACTCCGCCACCGGCAGCACCGGCCGCGGCGCGAAGTCGAAGAACGGCGAACCGTCCGGCATCCCCTGCAGCCGGGCCGCCCAGCCCCCGTCGTAACAGGTGGCCAGGCGCGGCAGCAGCCGGTCGGGGACCGCGAAGAGCAGTGAGTCGGCGACCCCGAGCGGTCCGGCGACCTCCTCGCGCAGCAGCTGCGCGCAGTCGCGCCCGGTGGCCCGGCGCAGCAGCTCGGCGAGCAGCACCCCGTACGTCCAGCCGTGGTACCCGCTGCTGCTGCCCGGCTCCCAGCGCGGCGGCTGCGCGGCGAGCCAGGCGGTCAGCGCCGGCAGGTCGAGCAACTGCTCCGGTGTGCAGCCGGCGGGGAGTTGGGGCAGACCCGCGGAGTGCGACAGGACCTGCCCGAGCGTGATGCGCTGCTTGCCCTGACAGCCGAACTCCGGCCAGGAGTCGGCGAGTGGGGCGTCGTAGTCGAGGACCTCCCGCTCCACCAGGACGGCGACCAGGGCCGCGGCCACCCCCTTGCCGGTCGACCAGGACGGCATCAGCGTCTCGCCGTCCAGCGGCCTCCCGCTCGCCAGGTCCGCGACGCCCGCCCAGGCGTCGACCACCAACTCGCCGTCGAGGTAGGCCGCGACCTGCACGCCGGTCTCCTCACCGCAGGCGGTGACCTCGTCGAGGATCTCCTGCACCCGCCCCTGCGCGGCGCCCCGCGGCGGATCGTGCCGTGTCGGCTCCTGCGGCGGCGGGGTGCTCTGCGGTGCGGCGGTGGTCACGTCAGTCCTCCCGGAGGTACGGCGGCCTCACCGAGCTTAGTGGTCGACCGGGTACGTCCTACCGTCCCGACAGGGGGCCGGCCGGGCCCCGGGTCTCCCGCGATGCCCGGAGGCCGCGCGGGAGGCGGTGGCTCGGACCCTGCTGTCGCTCGGCCTCGACGGCGGGCCGACGGCGGTGCAGGGGGTGTTCGACTCGGCACGCGGGTGCTGGCGGGCCGGCCCCTGGTACGAGCCGTTGCGGGATCTGGGTGTCAGCTCCTGGGAGGCCCTGTGGGCGGACCTCGCCCTGCCGTCCGTGCCGCAGGCGCGGCCGTGGGGGCCGGTCTTCCGCGAGGAGGTGTGGAGCGAGGTGCTTCGTGGGGCGGGGGAGGGGTGCCCACCCGGGCGGCGGAGGCGGTTGGGCTGTTCGTGCGACACCGACTGGACCTGGTGCGGCCGAGCGCGGGGGCGGCGGGGTTCGTGGCCCGGATCGCGGTCGACCACAGTGGCGCTGTTCGCCGTGCCCGGTCAGGGCGAGGGTGACGGAACTCGTTCTCGGCGCGGGAAGTCGGCCCGTCCGACGTCCGGTGCCGCCCCCTGGGCCCCCGCGAGCAGCCCCGCGGGTCTCTGCGCCCGTCGCCTCAGCCCGCCGGGCCGAGCCCCTCGGGAAGGGCGGCCACCAGGAGGGCGACGGCTTCCTCGGGTGTCCCGGTGCGGGCGATGAGCTCGCCGCGGTTCCTCACCCCGTAGAGGCCCTCGTCGTCGGGGCAGATGACGTATCCGACACGGGCCTTCCAGAACTCCTCGACACTGGTGGAGAACCAGAGGTTGAAGTGGCTGTTGACCGGCATCAGCCGGCGCAGCACCGGCTGGGCGTACGCCGCCGCCAGCAGCGCGTGGGCGCGCGGGTGCCGGTCGTACGGCGGCATGTGGATGCGGTCGAGCTTGGCCCGCCACGTCAACTCGACGGCCCCGAAGGGCTCTTGCTCGTGGGCGAGGGCCCAGGGCCTGAACTGGACGAACGAGGCGCGCGCCCGGGTCTCCTCGAGCCCCGCGCCGCCCGTCCAGGCCGCCGTCGCCCGGGCCACCTCGGCCAGCTCCGTGGTCCACCCACAGGCCAGGCGCGTGCCGGTGTCCTGGAGGTTCACCTGGAAGGTCCGCCGCCGCTCGCCGGGTGGGTACACCGTCACGCGCCGACGGCTCCCCGCGTCGACGTACGCCGCGAGGCGACCCCCCTTCTCGTCCGACTCGCCCAGGGCGAGCCCGAGTTCCCCGGCCGTACCTCCCAACGCGGCCCGGAGGTCTCCGTCGCCCCAACCATCCTCGCCCTGCCCCGCCCCGAAGTTCATCACCCCAGTCTGCCCGAGTCACCCCGCCCGGTGCCGGTCCAGGGGAATGCGACGGCCGCAGGGCGACCGGGCCGCCTCAGTGGCGGCGGTCGCGCTCGCGCAGCCAGTCCTCGAACTCGGTGGCGACGATGCGCTCGTCGTGCACGTCCGCCGCGTCGGGGGAAGCCGGCTCAAGGCGCGCCGGGCGGCGGATCCGGGTCGGTGCTCGGGCGGCCGTCGTCCGAGCGGTCGACGGGCGCCCGGGGGCGTCACGGCGTGGTGGTGGCGGGCAGCGGTGAGCCGAAGCGGATGAGGTTGTTGTCGGGGTCGAGGCGCGCGCCCTCACGGAGCCGGTAGTCCGTGTCGACCGGTGGGACGGTCCGTCCGCCGATGCCGGGGGCGCTCCACTCGGCGGCCAGGGCGTCGGCGTCGTCCACGTAGAGGTATGCGGCAGCGGCACCGACGGCGGGGTCGTGGTCCGGCTCGTGCGTCAGGTGCAGTCCGACCTCGCCGCGGTCGGCGAAACCGTACCCGCCGGACGGGTGGGCGTGCACCTCGAAGCCGAGGGACGCGTAGTGGGCCAGCGCCCGGTCGAGGTCCCGGACGGGGAAGATCGGGGCGAATCCGGTCAGGCGTGCGGTGGGCCGGTCCATCGGATGCACCTCTCGGTTCGGCGGCGGTCGGCCCCGCCATCGTGACAGCCCGCACCGACAGACACGGCTGTGGGCGGGTCCGGTGGTGTGCCGGGCCCGCCCACAGCTGTTGCGGGGGGTTACTTGGTGGTGGGGCCTTCTTCGGCGCCGCGGTAGGTGTAGAGGTCGT
>NZ_BAAALF010000233.1:0-10981 GCF_039528135.1 Kitasatospora nipponensis
GGCCGCGGTCCCGGCTTCGGCGCCGGACGGCGCTCGGCCACCGGACGCGGCGCCGCACCCGAGGGCGGGGCCGCCGCTCCCGGGTACGCCGTCTGCGCGGTGGCCTGCGGGGCGGTTGCCTGCTGCGGTGCCTGCTGGGCGGTCTGAGGACGGTTCACCCCAACAAGAGTATGGGGGCGGCTGGAGTTTGGCCTGACTTCGGCCGAATCAGCACCCGGATTGGCGCATACGCGGCGCGAGGGTGGGTATGACATCTCGTTTCGCCCGCCTTCCCGTCACCGCCGCCCCTGGGCGATGAACCTGTGCAACGACTGCGGGCCCCAGGAGTCACGTCCCGTCACACCGCAGGTCACCCCGCGTACAGGCGCCGCCGTACCGCCGGGTGGCCGTCGCGTTTCAAGATCCGGACGGTCAGGTCATGCACTGGTAAAAAAATCAGACGAAGTCTTGAGCTTCGACCGTCCGAGCGAATAGACAACGAGCGCACAGTCAAACCTCGCACCGCTCGACCCTCCCTCAGGACCAGGGGTCAGTGGGGCGATCCGCCATGCCCGCATCCGGCCCCGCCCACAAGGTGGCGGCTGAGATGCAGTCACCATCCCTGCACCGCAGTGATGTGGCCCGTCCAGAGAGTGGGGAACCCACGTGCCAGCAGCTAAGCGCAGCCGGCTCTCCCGGATAGCGGTCGCGGCTCCTGCCGCCGCCCTCGTCCTGGGAACGCTCGCGATCGCCAACCCGGCCTTCGCCGCAGACACCTCCGCCGCGCCGAGTGCCGCCAAGGAGCTCCCGGGGACCCACCCCGCCTGGGCCACGCCCCAGGCCGACGCCGGCGCCGTGCCGAACGGGACCCCCGGCACCGCGCGCGTCTACCTCGCCGGCCAGGACCCGGCCGGCCTCGCCGCCTACGCCAAGGCCGTCTCCTCGCAGGACTCGCCGCTCTTCGGCCAGTTCCTGTCGACCGCGGACGCCAAGGCCAAGTTCGGCGCCACCGACGCCCAGGTCAAGGCCGTCACCGACTGGGTGACCGGAGCCGGCCTCAAGGTCGAGTCGGTCACCACCCACTACGTCCAGGTCTCCGGCGACACCGCCGCGCTGGCCAAGGCGTTCGGCACCCAGTTCCGCAACTACCGTACGGCCGACGGGACCCACAAGGCCCCCGCCGCCGACGCCGTGGTGCCGGCCGGTGTCGCGAACGCCGTGCTCGCGGTCCAGGGCCTGGCCGACCAGGTCAACAAGGCCTCCTCGCAGGCCGTCTCCGCCGCCTCCGCCGAGGCCGCGCCGGCCACCGCCGCGCAGAAGGCCGCCCGCGCCGCCGCGCCGGACGTCGCCGCTCCGGTGGACACCAAGGCCCCCGCCGCGCTGCCGACCGTGCCGACCTGTTCCGAGGACGGCTACGACTCGCTGATCGCCAAGGGCGCGCCGGCCGGTTACGAGAAGAACGAGCCCTTCGCCCCCTGCTCGTACACCACCGCGCAGCTGCGCAAGGCGTACGGCGTGACCGCCTCCGGCTACAGCGGCAAGGGCGCCACCGTCGCCATCGTCGACGCCTACGGCCTGGGCACCATGGAGGCCGACGCCAACCACTTCTCCACCGCGCACGGCGACAAGCCGTTCGCGCCGGGGCAGTACAAGGAGGTCGTCACTCCGGCGAACTTCGTCCACCAGGCCGAGTGCGGCGACTGGTCGGGCGAGGAGGCGCTGGACGTCGAGATGGTCCACGGCCTCGCGCAGGACGCGAACGTCGTCTACGTGGGTGCCAACTCCTGCTACGACGCCGACCTCTCCGACGCGCTGGCGAACATCGTCGACCACCACCTGGCCGACGTCGTCTCCAACTCGTGGGGCGAGATCACCCACGGCAAGAGCGGTGACCTGGACCCGGCCGTCATGGCGGCCGACGACCAGCTCTTCGAGCTCGGCGCCACCGAGGGCATCGGCTTCACCGTCTCCGCGGGTGACTGCGGCGACAACTCCCCGGCCGCCGCGGCGACCGGTGTGAACTGCCAGGCCGACACCAACCAGGCCCAGACGCAGTGGCCGTCCGCCTCCCCGTGGGTCACCGCCGTCGGCGGCACCGCGCTGGAGCTGATGGACAAGAAGGGCACCTACGCCGACGAGGTCAGCATGGGTGACCAGCGCTCGGTGCTCTCGGCCGACCAGAAGTCCTGGTCCCCGATGCCCGGCTTCTTCTACTTCGGCAGTGGCGGTGGCGTCTCCAAGGACGTCGCCCAGCCGTGGTACCAGGCGGACGTCGTGCCGGACTCCATCTCGCACACCGCGGCGGACGGCACCAAGTCGGCCACCCCGCTGCGCGCCACCCCGGACATCGCGATGAGCGGTGACCTGGTGGCCGCCACCCTGGTCGGCTACACCCCGGCCGGCGGCGCCTACAGCGAGGGCGGCTACGGCGGCACCTCGGTCTCCTCCCCGGAGGTCGCCGGCATGCTGGCCAACGCCATCCAGGCCCGTGGCCACGCGATCGGCTTCGCCAACCCGGCGCTCTACAAGCGCGCGAACAACGACAGCATCTTCAACGACGTCGACGACGCGCCGAACCACGGCAAGCTCGGCAACGTCGTCGACCTGGGTGTCGTCAACGGCGCGCTGAAGGTCCGCCTGTACAAGATCGGTGCCGACTACGGCCTGAAGGCGACCGAGGGCTACGACACCGTGACCGGCCTCGGCAGCCCGAACAAGGGCTTCCTGAAGTCGTTCGCCAAGTAACCCCCGGGGCGGCGCCCCACGCAGTACCCCACGCCTGACCGAGCGGGGCCCGGAGTCGCACAGACTCCGGGCCCCGTCCGTCGTGGGGGCCGGCCACCGGCCCGCCACGCCCGCCGCACCACCGGCTGCGATGATGGTGCCCAGGCACGCACGACGGACGCAGACGGAGGACGAGGAACATGGGGACCGGTCAGCAGAAGGTCGCGGTGGTCACCGGCGCGAGCAGCGGGATCGGCGCGGCGACCGCGCGGCGGCTGGCCACCGAGGGCTTCTCGGTGATCGTGACCGCCCGTCGCACCGAGCGGATCGAGGAGCTCGCCAAGGAGATCGAGAGCCAGGGCGGCAGCGCCAGCGCGGTCACCCTGGACGTCACCGACCGGGCCGCGGTGGACGCCTTCGCGGCCGGCCTGGAGCGGCTCGACCTGCTGGTGAACAACGCCGGCGGCGCCTTCGGGGCCGAGTCGGTGGAGCAGGGCGACCCGGCCGACTGGCTGGCCATGTACCAGGTCAACGTGCTGGGCGTGCTGCACATGACCCAGGCGCTGCTGCCGGCCCTGCGGGAGAGCGGCGACGGCACCGTGCTGATCCTCTCCTCGACCGCCGCGCTGGCCGCCTACGAGGGCGGCGGCGGCTACGTGGCCGCCAAGCACGCCGCGCACACCATCGCCGCCACGCTGCGCCTGGAGCTGGTGGGCGAGCCGATCCGGGTCATCGAGATCGCGCCGGGCATGGTCAAGTCGGAGGGCTTCGCGGTCACCCGCTTCCGCGGCGACGAGGCCCGGGCCGCGGCCGTGTACCAGGGCGTCTCGCACCCGCTCACCTCGCAGGACATCGCCGACACGGTCGCCTGGGCGGTCACCCGGCCCTCGCACGTCAACATCGACCTGCTGGTGGTACGGCCGCGCGCGCAGGCCTCCAACTACAAGGTGCACCGGGACTAGCGGGTCCCGCACCCGGCCCCCGTCCGGCCCACGCCGGACCCCAGGCGGCCCCCGGGTCGGTGCTCCGGTCACCCGGAGCACCGACCCGTTGGTGTTGCGGGTCACAACTTGATAGCTCGTCAGGGTGAATTCCGCGAGCACTCTCCCCAACTGATGAGCGCTCAACTACCGTGGAGCCGCAGCCCGGGAGGATCGCGGCACCGCGTGGGCGGGCTCGTCCGCGCCGCTGCGTGATCCATGCTGGATACGCTCGACCCCTCTGACCTCCCCTGACGCGGTGCGACGTACGCTCTCCCCGCTGTCCGCCGCCTCCGCTTCCGTCCGCCTCGAGGAGGACCCGCTGGCCAGCGACGTCCCGGCCGACAGTTCGACCGACCGAGCACCCGACACCGTCTTCGACCGAGCTCCCGACGAACCGCCGCCCGTCCCCGCGCCGCGCACGGACCCCCCGGTCCTGCCCGCGGTCGGACTGCACCGCTTCAACGAGGCCGACCCCGGCGCCGCCGAGGAGGCCCTGCTCGCCTGCTGCGGCAGCCACCGCTGGGCCCTGCGGCTGACCGCGCACCGCCCCTACCCCGACCTGGAGTCCCTGCTCGCCGCGGCCAGCGAGGCCTCCTACGACCTGCGGCCCAGCGACCTCGCCGAGGCCCTGGCCGACGAGAGCTGGATGCCGCAGCCGCTGCTGGGCATGCGCGCACCGGGCAGCCAGGCCGCCCACACCGCGCTGCGCGCCGCGCACGCCGCCTACGAGTCCCGGTTCGGCCACGTCTTCGTGGTCTGCCTGGACGGCGTGGACCCGGAGGAGATGCTCGACACCGTGCTCAGCTCGATCCGCACCCGGCTCGCCAACGAGCCGGACGAGGAACGGCTGATCGCCGCCGAGGAGTTGCGCCGGATCGCCCTCAACCGGCTGGAGCACCTGGTGGCCAGCAGCACCTCGCGCTAGGGCTTGCCCGACGAGCCCTGGGGAGCGCCGGGCCCGGCCGGTCGGTGGACGCCCCGGCCGGTTCGGCTCAGCCCTGCGCGGCCCGCAGCTTGCGGGTCTGCGCCCGCACCACCACCGGGTCGGGCACGGCGGCCGGCTCCTTCGCCGTGCCCACGGTGGAGAAGACCGCCAGCACCGTGCCGACCCGGACCACCACGGCCCGCTGGGTGAGCGCGGGCCCGCCGCCCTCGCCCGTCGCCGGTCCACTCGTAAGGGTGAAGGCGGTCACCGCGTCGGCCCCCTCGGGGGTGGGGGCGTCGGCCCGCTCCAGCTGGTGCCCGGTCCGCGCCCCGCGGGCCGTGGGGGTCACCGCCTTCGGGTCGGCGGGTGCGGAGGTGAAGGCGGTGTACCGCGCGAGCGCCTGGTCCAGCGTCGTCTGCAGCACCGCCGGCCGGCCGGCCGGGTAGCCGAGCAACGCGGTGTAGAGGGGCACCGCGCCGGCACCCGCCCCCGCCGACGAGGGGGCCGCCACCCTCAGCACGCTCAGGTCGGCCTCGGCCTGCGGGGCCGCGCCCGGGTCGGCCGGGCCCACCGCGTCGAGCACCGGCTGGCAGGCCGGCACGTCCGCGACCTGCCGCTGCGCGGCGCCGGACGAACCCGACGGCGCCGGCTGCCCGGGGCCCAGCAGGCTGACGGTGTATCCGGCCCCGAGGTCGGACCCGGTCACCGCGGCCCCCCGCAGCTCGGCCGCCGACAGCGCCCGGGGCGCGACCGCGGCCGTCACCCGGTCACCCGCCGGGGCCGGCCCGACCGTGGCGCAGCCGGCCGCCGGGACCAGCGCGGCCAGCACCAGGGCCGTCAGCGGAGGGGGGAGAACGGGGCGGCGGCGCGGCATGGGGTCCTCAAGACGGTCGACGGCGGGAGGTTCGTCACCGTACAGCAGCCCTGGTATCACCCAGGGTCACCAAAAAGGGTGCTGTTACGCCGCCCGTGCCTGATTGATCACACTCAAACCCCCCGGAGGCGGTTACCGACGCGGCGTCGATAGGATGACCGCGGCCGGAGGACCGTACCCGGCCGGGCTGACCGACACCGACGCCGGCCGAGCCCTTCATCCGCTTCCGGAGGGTTTCCCGTGCCGGCTGGAACGCTGTACCGCGGCCGCGAAGGCATGTGGTCCTGGGTGGCTCATCGAGTCACTGGCGTCCTCATTTTCTTCTTCCTTCTCGTCCACGTCCTCGACACCGCGCTGGTGCGGGTCTCGCCACAGGCGTACGACTCCGTCATCCAGACGTACAAGACCCCCGTCGTGAACCTGATGGAGTACGGCCTCACCGCCGCCATCCTGTTCCACGCCCTGAACGGCCTGCGGGTCATCGCGGTGGACTTCTGGTCGAAGGGCCCGAAGTACCAGAAGCAGATGCTCTGGAGTGTCGTGGGTCTGTGGGTCGTCCTGATGGCGGCCTCCTTCTACCACATCCTTCAGCACACGCTGCTGACCTGGTTCGGGAAGTGATCCGGCATGTCGACTGACACCACTGGCATCGAGCTGGTCGCCTCCTCGCAGGCGCACACCGGCAAGGGCCTGGGCACCGGCAACCCGGCTGACGAGTTCGTCATCCAGCCGCCGCGCGCCCGCACCCGGACCACCCCGCGCCGCACCCGCACCAACTTCGAGATGCTCGCCTGGCTCTTCATGCGCCTGTCGGGCGTGGTGCTGGTCGTGCTGATCCTCGGTCACCTGCTGATCATGCTGGTCCTGGACGGCGGCGTCTCGAAGATCAACTTCGCCTTCGTCGCCGGCCGCTGGGCCTCCCCGTTCTGGCAGGGCTGGGACCTGCTGATGCTCTGGCTCGCCATGCTGCACGGCGCCAACGGCATGCGGACGGTCATCAACGACTACGCCGAGAAGGATTCGACCCGGCTCTGGCTGAAGACCCTGATGGGCGCCGCCACGGTGTTCACCGTGCTGCTCGGCACCCTGGTGATCTTCACCTTCGACCCGAACATCTAATCGGCCATCGGCAGCGTCCAGAGCCCAGAGGCGAGTTAAATCCCCATGCAGATTCACCAGTACGACACCGTCATCGTCGGCGCCGGTGGCGCCGGCATGCGCGCGGCCATCGAGTCGACCCAGCACAGCCGCACCGCGGTGCTGACCAAGCTCTACCCCACCCGGTCCCACACCGGCGCGGCCCAGGGCGGCATGTGCGCCGCCCTGGCCAACGTCGAGGAGGACAACTGGGAGTGGCACACCTTCGACACGGTCAAGGGTGGTGACTACCTGGTCGACCAGGACGCCGCCGAGATCATGTGCAAGGAGGCCATCGACGCGGTCCTGGACCTCGAGAAGATGGGCCTGCCCTTCTCCCGCACCGAGGCCGGCCGGATCGACCAGCGCCGCTTCGGCGGACACACCCGCAACCACGGCGAGGCGGCCGTGCGCCGCTCCTGCTACGCGGCCGACCGCACCGGTCACATGATCCTGCAGACGCTGTTCCAGAACTGCATCAAGCACGGTGTCGAGTTCTTCAACGAGTTCTACGTCCTCGACCTGCTCATCAACGAGGGCAAGACCTCCGGCGTCGTGGCCTACGAGCTGGCGACCGGCGAGATCCACGTCTTCCAGGCCAAGGCCGTGGTCTTCGCCTCCGGCGGCACCGGCAAGTTCTTCAAGGTGACCTCCAACGCCCACACCCTCACCGGTGACGGCCAGGCGCTGGTCTACCGCCGCGGCCTGCCGCTGGAGGACATGGAGTTCTTCCAGTTCCACCCCACGGGCATCTGGCGGATGGGCATCCTGCTCACCGAGGGCGCCCGCGGCGAGGGCGGCATCCTGCGCAACAAGGACGGCGAGCGCTTCATGGAGCGCTACGCCCCGGTCATGAAGGACCTCGCGTCCCGTGACGTCTGCTCGCGCGCGATCTACACCGAGATCCGCGAGGGTCGCGGCTGCGGTCCCGAGGGCGACCACGTCTACCTGGACCTGACGCACCTTCCGCCGGAGCAGCTGGACGCCAAGCTCCCGGACATCACCGAGTTCGCGCGCACCTACCTCGGCATCGAGCCCTACACGGACCCGATCCCGATCCAGCCCACCGCGCACTACGCGATGGGCGGCATCCCGACCAACGTCGAGGGTGAGGTGCTGCGCAACAACACCGACGTGGTGCCGGGCCTGTACGCGGCCGGCGAGGTCGCCTGCGTCTCGGTGCACGGCGCCAACCGCCTGGGCACCAACTCGCTGCTGGACATCAACGTGTTCGGCAAGCGCGCGGGCCTGGCCGCGGCCGCCTACTCCTCGACGGTGGACTTCACCCCGCTGCCCCAGAACCCGGCGGAGAAGGTGCAGGCGCTGGTCGACGGCCTGCGCGAGTCCACCGGCACCGAGTCCGTGGCGCAGATCCGCAAGGAGCTGCAGGAGACCATGGACGTCAACGCCATGGTCTACCGCACCGGCGCCACCCTGAAGCAGGCCAGCGAGGACATCGCGGCGCTGCGCGAGCGCTACAAGCACGTGGCGATCCAGGACAAGGGCTTCCGCTACAACACCGACCTGCTGGAGGCCGTGGAGCTGGGCAACCTGCTCGACCTGGCCGAGGTGCTGGTCGTCTCGGCGCTGGCCCGCGAGGAGTCGCGCGGCGGCCACTTCCGCGAGGACTTCCCGACCCGTGACGACGTGAAGTTCATGCAGCACACCATGGCGTACCAGGAGGTCGCCGCCGACGGCAGCACCTCGATCCGCCTTGACTACAAGCCGGTCGTCACGACCCGCTACCAGCCGATGGAGCGTAAGTACTGATGAGCGCCCCCACGATCGACGCACCGCACTCGGCGGCGCTGGACGCGGCCGAGGCCGGCGGCGTGCAGATGATCACCTTCACCCTGCGGATCCGCCGGTTCAACCCGGAGGAGCACCCGGAGCCGGTGTGGGTGGACTACCAGCTCACGATGGACCCCAAGGAGCGCGTCCTGGACGCCCTCAACAAGGTCAAGTGGGAGCAGGACGGCACCCTCACCTACCGCCGCTCCTGCGCGCACGGCATCTGCGGCTCGGACGCCATGCGGATCAACGGCCGCAACCGGCTCGCCTGCAAGACGCTCCTCAAGGACGTCAACCCGGAGCAGCCGATCACGGTCGAGGCCATCAAGGGCCTCGCGGTCCTCAAGGACCTCGTGGTCGACATGGACCCGTTCTTCCAGGCGTACAAGGACGTCATGCCGTTCCTCATCACCAAGGGGAACGAGCCGACCCGCGAGCGCCTGCAGTCCGCCGAGGACCGCGAGCGCTTCGACGACACCACCAAGTGCATCCTGTGCGCGGCGTGCACGTCGTCCTGCCCGGTCTTCTGGAACGACGGCCAGTACTTCGGTCCGGCCGCCATCGTCGGCGCGCACCGCTTCATCTTCGACTCGCGTGACGAGGGTGGCGAGCAGCGCCTGGAGATCCTGAACGACCGTGAGGGCGTGTGGCGCTGCCGCACCACCTTCAACTGCTCCGAGGCCTGCCCGCGTGGCATCGAGGTCACCAAGGCGATCCAGGAAGTCAAGCGCGCCCTGGTGACGCGCCGCTTCTGACCGTCGAGCACGGCAACGCCGCAGGCCCCGTCCGAACCGGACGGGGCCTGCGGCGTTCTCGCGGGTTCGCGGCGTGCGCGCGGCGCGGGTCAGGCCGTCGGCTCGGCCGCCCGGGCGGCGCGCTCGCCGCGCAGGCCGCGCACGCCGACCAGGCCCACCAGCACCCCCAGCACGAACGAGGTGACGGCCAGGGTCAGGTGGATCCAGAAGAACGCGGTGGGGTGCGCGTGGTCGCCACCGGTGAAGGCCTGGTGGGCGGAGTCCTGCCAGAGGTTCTTCACGAAGGTGACCCAGATGATCATCGACCAGGCGCCGAAGGCGGTCAGGAACCAGGAGACGCGGCGGCTGAGCTTCATGGGTGGTCCTTAGCGGAAAGCGGATGAGCTGCCCTCCCAGTATGGGCGGCGGGCCGACCGGCCCAACGGGCGGTCCCCGTTCGGGGGAGCTGGGCAACGGGCCGGGGCCCCGGCCCGTTGTGCTGGGTACGGTCACCAGGTGCTTTCGAATGATCACCTGACGTGTCGTACTGGTCGTTGGGCGGCCGCGCTGGCCGCCGCCCTCGTGCTGGCCGCTCCGTGCGCGGGCGCCCTGGCGCGCGGCGGGCCCCGGGCCGAGCCGCCCCCGGTGCCGCCGTCGGTGGTCGGCGGCGAGCGGCTGGGCCGCCCGGGCGTCCAGGCGTCCCCGGCCGCCGGGTCGCCCAGGCTGCCCGACGGGCTGACCGGGATGTCCTGGCTGGTGGCCGACGCCCAGTCGGGCGACGTGCTCGCCTCGTACAACCCGCACCTGCGGCTGCCGCCGGCCAGCACCCTGAAGATGCTCTTCGCGGACACCGTGCTGCCCAAGCTCGACCGCTCCGTCGTGCACCGGGTGTCCGCGGAGGACCTGGCGGGCCTGGGCGCGGGCAGCAGCCTGGTGGGGATCAAGGAGGACCTGGACTACCGGGTCGAGGACCTGTGGCGCGGGGTGTTCCTCAGCTCCGGCAACGACGCGGTGCACGTGCTGGCCCACATGAACGGCGGGGTCGACCAGACGGTCCGCCAGATGCAGGAGGAGGCCGCCGTCCTGGGCGCCGGCGACACCCACGTGGTCTCGCCCGACGGCTACGACGAGGACGGCCAGCTGACCTCGGCGTACGACCTGGCGCTCTTCGCCCGCGAGGGGCTGCGCAACGCCGACTTCCGCTCCTACTGCGCCACCCGGGACGCCCAGTTCCCGGGCGCGGTGGACAAGAACGGGCAGCGCGGCAGCTTCGGCATCCAGAACACCGACCGGCTGCTGGGCAAGTACCCCGGCCTGATCGGCGTGAAGAACGGCTACACCACCAACGCCGGCAGCACCTTCGTCGGGGCGGCCGAACGCGACGGCCGCACCCTGCTGGTGGCCGTGATGCACCCGGAGAGCTACATGAAGGTCTACGACGAGACGGCGGCGCTGCTGGACTGGGGCTTCGCCGCCGCCGGGAAGGTGACGCCGGTGGGCACCCTGGTGGCGCCCGGTCAGGCGAAGGCCCCGGCCGCCGCGAGCGGCTCCCCCGGCGCCGCCCGCTCCCCCGCGTCCGCGGCGCCCTCCGCACCGGCGGCGGCCACCGCCGCACCGACCGGCGCCCGCCCCGCGGCCTCGCCCCTCCCGGCCGGCGGCGCGGGGGTGGCCTCCATCGCGCGCAACGCCCCGCCGACCGCCCGCCCCGCGCAGCGCGAGGCCGCGGTGCTGGGTCCCGAGGGCTGGACGGTGCTCGCCACGGTGGCGCTCTGCGCGGCGGCGGCCGGCTGGCTGCTGGCCCGGCCCCGGGGCGGGGGGGGCCGCTCGCTCGCCC
>NZ_BAAALF010000234.1:0-10971 GCF_039528135.1 Kitasatospora nipponensis
TTCAACCGGACGCCGCGGGCGCGCCGGGCCCGGGCCAGTTCGGCGGCTGTGAAGAGCAACAGCCGGTCCCGTTCGGTGGGGGTGAGTCGCATGATGCCTCGCGTGGGGGAAGAGGGGAAGGCGAAACGGAGGAGAGGCGGACAGTTCCTAGCCGGCGGCCGGCGAGCCGGGCTGGTCGTGGGTGGAGCAGTGGATCCCGCCGCCGCCGGAGGCGATGGCGTCGATCTTCAGCGGCACGATGTCGCGCCCGGGGAAGTGCTCGCGCAGGATCCCCTGCGCACGGCTGTCGGCCTCGCCGTCGCCGAAGCGCGGCACGAAGAGGGCCTGGTTAGCGACGTAGAAGTTGATGTACGAGGAGACGAAGGCGTCGCCGCGCCCGGTGATCCGGTCCGGGTCCGGCTGGGGCAGTTCGATGACCTGCAGCGGCTTGCCGCGGGCGTCCGTGGCGCTCTCCAGGACCTGCCTGGCCTGGTCGGCGGAGCGTGACCAGACGTCGGCGGGGGCGCCGGGGAACGGCTGGTCCAGCAGCACCACCCCGGGGGCGGCGAAGCGGACCAGGCAGTCGACGTGCGCGTCGGTGATGTCCTGGTCGCGCACGCCGGCGAACCAGATCACCTTGGTGACCCCGAGCGCCTCCTTCAGCTCCGCCTCGATCCGGTCGCGGCTGCGGCCGGGGTTGCGGCGCTCGTTGACCACCGAGCTCTCGGTGACCAGCAGGGTGCCCTGCCCGTCGGTCTCGAACGAGCCGCCCTCGGCGACCACCGGCGTCGCGATCCGGTCGATCCCGTACCGCTGCAGTACCGCGGCGGCGAGCCTGCTGTCGTTGCCGTGCTCCTTCTGCTTGCCGCCCCAGCCGCTGAAGTTGAGGTCGACGCCGCGCAGCGTGCCCGCGTCGTGCACGAAGACCGGCAGGCTGTCGCGCGCCCAGAGGTCGTCCACGGGCAGCGGAACGACCTCCACGCCCTCGCCGCAGGCCCGCCGGGCCGCGTCCTCCTGCCCCGGCCGGGCGAACAGCACCACCTGCTCGTAGCCGGCCACGGCCCGCGCCAGACCCGCGATGTCCGCCCGGACGTCCGGCAGTTGCTCGGCCCAGATGCCCGTGGAGGCCGGCCAGCACATGAGCGTGCGCGCGTGACTCTCCCACTCGGCCCCGAAGGTGCGCGTCGTGCCCGCTCCCGGCCCGGCGTCCGACGCGGGAGGCCGCGCCGTGCCGGGCGCGGCCGGCTCGCCGTCCTCGGCGGCGCACCCGGTGCCGGCGAGGGCCAGCGCCCCCAGTCCGGCCACGGAGCGCAGCATCGTTCGACGGGACGGGCGGGACTCGGACATGGTGCGCTCCGGGGGGAGGGGAGGACGGGAAGCGTGGGTGCCCGGGACGGGCCGGGGCGGCCTCAGGGCAGTGGCTCGTGCATGGTCGAGCAGTGGATGCCGCCACCGCCGCCCATCAGCCGGTCGACGTCGAGCTGGACCACCTCGCGGCCGGGGAAGGCCGCCGCCAGGCTGCGCCGGGCGGCGTCGTCCTTCACCACGTCGCCGAACTGGGTGGTGATCACCGCGCCGTTGACGACGTGGAAGTTGAGGTAGGAGTCGACGAACCGCGGGTCGCGCGAGCGCACGGTGTCGGGGCCGTCCACCCGGATCACCTGAAGCCGGCGGCCCCTGGCGTCGGTGGCGCCGGCCAGCAGGGCGAACTGCTCGCGCGCGTCGCGGGCCCAGGCGTCGTTGCGGTCCTGGGGCGGCAGTTGCACCATCACGACGCCCGGGCGGATGAACCGCGAGGTGACGTCGACGTGGTCGTCCGTGATGTCCTTCCCCTTGATCCCCGGGACCCAGATCATCTTCCGCGCGCCGTACGCCTCCAGGACCGCCTCCTCGACCTCCTCGCGACTCAGGCCGCGGTTGCGGTTGCGGTTCACCAGGCTGCTCTCGGTGGCCAGCACGGTGCCGTCGCCGTCCGTCTCGACCGCGCCGCCCTCGCCGACGAAGTCCGCCTCGACGAACGGCAGTCCGGTGTACCCGGCGATGCGCCGGGCCACCTCGGCGTCGTCGTCGTGGACCTGCTTCCTCCCCCAGCCGTTGAAGTTGAGGCCGACGGCCGCCAGGCCGCCGAACCCGTCGCGGCGGAAGACCGGTGCGGTGTCGCGCATCCAGAGGTCGTCGGTGGGGATCGAGCTGATCACGGTCACCTGCGGGCCGCAGAGCGAGCGGGCCTGGGCGGCGCTGTGGTCGTCGGGGGCGCAGAGCACCACGGGCTCGAACCGGGCGACGGTCCGGGCGATCAGCGCGATGTCCTGCTGCACCCCACCCAGCAGGCGCCGGCCCCAGATCGAGGTGCGCGAGGGCCAGGACATCCAGGTCCTGGCGTGCGGGACGTCGTCACGGTCGACCCAGCCGGCGTGCGGGACCGGACCGGCCTCGGGCGCCGGCTCGGGGGTGGCCCCGAAGAGACGGCTGGCGAGGGAACGGTGTCCGCGGTGCGGGTCGGTCATGAGGATCTCCGGTTTCAGTATGGCGCGCCGGGCCGTCGGGGCCCCAGCTTCGGGTGCCGCGCCATGGCCTCACTCTGGCACTGACTGAAATTTCAGTCAAGGAGTCATGGTCATCGGCGCCCTGGAACGGCCCTCGGTGATCACTCGCGACCGTCTCCAGCGGTGCTCAAGACGGCGCTCCGACACTGTCCGGGCAGCTGCGGCTACACGGCAACCACTCAAAACGGCGCTCCGACACTGTCCGGGCAGCTGCGGCTACACGGCAACCACTCAAACAACAGGGGAGATTTCATGACCATCGCGACCCTCCCGGTCAGCATCGAGGAGACCCAGCTCGACGACCTCTTCGACCTGGACGTCCGGATCGACGTGACCGAGACCAACCCGGAGGCCGGGTTCACCAGCTTCGGTTGCAGCCTCACCTGCCACTCCTGCCTGAACAGCCTCTGCTACTGCTGATCGGCGCGCACGGACGAGGACCCGGGGCCCAGTCCCTGATCCCTCGGGGGCCGGCGGCGCGCGACGCCGGCCCCCTCCCCCCGCACCCGCACCCGCACCCGCACCTCGGACCGGCCGGCCGGCCATCGCCACCGCCTGCCGCCCCGCCGCCCGCCCGTACGCCGTCCACGCCAAGGGACCGCCTCTGATGCCGTCGTCACAGCCCTCCGAACCGGCGCTCTTCCGGCCGGCCCCGGTCGCCCTGCTGCGGGCGCCGATCCGCGGCCACCTCTGCGGCCCGGCCCGGGCCGCCGCCCCGCCCCCCGGCCCGCTCGACCGGGCGGCGTGCGAGGAGTTGCTGCGCGGCGCGGCGGGCGACGGACTCTTCATGGACGCGCTGCGGGTGGCCAGCCCCTCGCTCGCCCGGCTGGTGGAGTCGAGCGCGCGCCCGCAGGGGCTCGCCGCCCGCAGCGACGCGCAGCTGCGCCGGGCCGCGGTGTCGGTGGTGCGCTACGAGGTGCGGCTGCGCTCGCGCTGCACCCCCTTCGGGCTCTTCGCGGGCGTCGCCCCGGTCCGGGTGGGCGAGGCCGCGAGTGCCGGCGGCTCCGCCGTCAAGGTGTCCTGGTCGCAACCCGCCACCAGCCGCACCCGGGTGGACCTCGACTGGCTCTTCGGGCTGATCCAGCGCCTCGAACGGGAGGGCGGGCTGCTGCCGCACCTGCCGCTGCACGCCCACGCCGGGATCATCCCGCGCGGCGGCCGGCTGGTGATGGCCGCGCCCTCCAACCCCGGCGCCGCGGCAGGCGACGCGGCCCGCAGCGAGGTCTCGGTGCGGGTCACCCTCGCCGTCACCGCCGCGCTGGCCCTGGCCACCGCCGGCACCACCGGCGGCGCGGCCATCGCCGAGCTGACCCGGCGCTTCCCACAGGCGCCGCCGGGCGCCGCCGCCCGGCTGCTGGCCACCCTGGTCCGCCAGGAGTTCCTGATCACCGGACTGCGACCGGTCCTGGACGGCGGCGACCCGCTGACCCGGGTGATCGGCGTGCTGGCCGAGGTGGAGCGCTCCGCGGGCCGGCCGCTGCCGCTGCTGGCCGCGCTGCGGGCGATCGCCGCGGACCGCGACCGGTACGACGCCGCCGTCCCCGGGGCGCGCCGTACGGAGCTGGCCGCCCTGGAGGACGGGATGCGGCGGCTGGCCGACTCCGAACGGCTGGTCCACGTCGATGTGGCGCTGGGCGCGGAGGTGCGCCTGCCGCAGGCCGTCGCCGACGAGGCGGCCCGCGCGCTGGGCGTGCTGTGGCGGCTGTCGGCGCCCGGGCCCGGCCTGCCGCCGATGCGCGGCTACCATCGGGACTTCCTGGAGCGCTACGGCACCGACCGGGTGGTCCCGGTCCTGGAGGCGCTGGACGAGACGGTGGGCATCGGCGCGCCCGCCGGCTACGCCTGGCCGCCGTCCGCCCGCAGCGAGGAGCCGGGGCGCCCGGCGGACCGGGCCCGCGACCTGCTGCTGGGCCGGCTGGCCGCCGCCGCGGTGCGCGAGGGCAGCCGCGAGGTGGTGCTGGACGACGCGCTGGTGGCCCGGCTGGCGCCGGCGCAGCCGGACCGCGCGCGGCTGCCGAGGTCCTGCGAGCTCTTCGGCTCGCTGGTCGCCGCCGACGAGCGGGCGCTCTCGGCCGGGGACTTCCTGCTGGTGGGCGGCAGCGGTCCGGGACCGGCCGAGGCCGGCGCCACCTTCGGGCGGTTCGCCGGGCTGGCCGGCCCGGTCAACGAGGAGCTGGCGGCGATCGCGTTCCCCGAGGCGCCCGACGCGCTCCACCTCGCCGTCGCCTACCAGCCGCGCACCACCCGCGCGCTCAACATCGCCAACAGCCCGCGGACCGCGACGCACCAGGTGGCCGTGGGCCTCCCGCCGGACCCCGGCGCGATTCCGGTGCCGCTCGACGAGATCGGCGTGGCCGCGACCCTGGACCACCTGTACCCGGTGCACCTGCCGACCGGCCGCCGGCTGCTGCCGCACGCGCACCACGCGCTCGACGTCCGCGGCCAGGCCCCGAACGTGGCGCGGTTCCTGCTGGAACTGGGCCGCGACGCCTCGCGGATGTACACCCCCTGGGACTGGGGGCCGGCCGGCAGCGCGCCTCTCCTGCCCCGGGTGCGCTACGGCCGGGTGGTGCTGGCCTCCGCCACCTGGCGGCTGGACGAGCTGCGCGAGCAGACCGGGCTCGACCCGGCCGACTGGCCTGCGGCGGTGGCCGGTTGGCGGCAGCGCTGGGGGGCGCCGGAGCGGATCGTGCTGACCCGGTACGACCACCGGCTGCCGCTGGACCTGACCGACCCCTGGCACCTGGAGGTGCTGCGCGACGCGCTCGCCAAGGACGGCGAGCTGACGGCCGTCGAGCTGCCCGGCGGGGAGGACCGGCCGAACGGATGGCTGCGGGACGCCGCGGGCGAACCGCACCTGGCCGAGCTGGCGCTGGCGTTCGTCCGTGCGCCCGCACCTGCCCCTGCAACTGCACCTGGACAGGTCCCGGTACAGGGGCAGGCGGCGGAGCCGGTGGCCGCACCGCCGCCGCGGCACCCGGGTCCGCGGCTGGCCGAGCCCGGTGGCGAGTGGCTCTACGCCAAGCTCTACCTGTCCGGGCGGCAGACCGAGGCCTTCCTGTGCGAGCAGCTCACCCCGTTCCTGGCCGGACTCCCCTCCCCAGCAAAGGAGTTGATCGACCGCTGGTTCTACCTGCGGTACCGGGACCAGGACGACCACCTGCGGCTGCGCTTCCACGGCCCGGCGCAGGGCCTGTGGCGGGAGTTGGTGCCCGCGCTGCGCACGGCGGTGCGGGAGTGGAGCGCCCAGGGGCTGGTCGGGCGCTGCGTGCTGGACGGCTACGACCCCGAGTGGGAACGCTACGGCGGGCCCGGCGCGCAGGCCGCCGCCGAGCGCTTCTTCGCCGCCGACAGCCGCACCGCGCTGACCCTGCTGAGGATCGCCCGGCAGCCCGCGCCGCGGCCGGGCCCGCAGGCCGGGTCCGCGCACGACGGGGAGCCCGGCTGGGACCGCGAGACGCTGGCCGCGCTCTCGCTGGCCTCGATCGCGCACGCGGTGGGCGCAGCGCCCGCTGCACAGCCTGCTGCTCCGCCCGCCGCCCCACCCGCCACTGTGCCCGGGCCGCTGCGCCACCAGGAGCCGGACGCCGCCTGGCTGGCCGGCAGCGCGATCGGCGCGGAACTCCCGGCCGGCTTCCGGGCGCAGCGCGCCCGGTGGCTGCGCCTGATCGACCCGGCGGCCGGCTGGCCCGCGCTCGCCGAACACCCGCCCGGCGCGCCGCTGCTGGCCCTGCTCGCCGACCAGGCCGACCAACTGCGTGCCTACCGCGCGCGGTTGGACGAGCTGGCCGCCGCCGGTGAGAGCTGGTCGCCGCTGCCCCGGGTGGTGGCCGGCCTGCTGCACATGTCCTGCAACCGACTGCTCGGGCCCGACCGGGAGGCCGAGCGCCGCGCGCACGCGCTCGCCCGCGCCTGCGTGATCGGCAACGCCGACCGAAGGAAGCACCAACGGTGACCACCACCACGCACCAGGTCGAAGCCGCCGTCGAGCGGGTGGCCGCCGCGCTCGCCGATCCCCGCGCGCTGGCGGTGCAGGGCCCCGGCCGCCGCACCGCTCCCCCGGTCTCGCTGGAGGGCAGCGCCGGCGCGGCGCTCTTCCTGGCCGAGCTCGCCCGGCGCGACCCGGGCCGGCTACCCCTGGCGCACCGTCATCTCGCGCTCGCCGCCCAGGCGTTGGCCGCGACCGGGTCGGCAGGGCTGAGTTACGGTCCGGCCGCCGTGCTGGCGGCCGCCCAGGCGGCCGCGTGGCCCGGCGGCCACTATCCGCGGCTGCGCCACAACCTGACCGCGCACGTGGCCGGCGAGCAGGTGAGGCGGCTCGCGGCCGAGCCGGCCGGGCCGGGGGTGGACTGGTCGTCGTACGACGTGGTCAGCGGCGGCGCCGGCATCGGCGGGCTGCTGCTCGGCGCGGTGGCCGACGGCGACGCGCAGGAGCGGGCGGCGGCCGAGCCCGCGCCGCGCGGCACGCTGGAACGGCTCGTCGCGCTCTCCCGTCCGGTGGCGGTGGACGGCCGGCTGCTGCCCGGCTGGTGGGTGCCGCGCCACCGGCAGCCGACCGAGGCGGACCGCGCCCACTTCCCGCGCGGGGACGTCAACCTGGGCCTGGCGCACGGCATCGCGGGCCCACTGGCACTGCTCGCGCTCGCCGCGGAGGCGGGCGTGATGGTCGAGGGGCAGCTCGACGCCGTGCACCGGATCGGCGACTGGCTGGCGGAACGGGCCGACCACGACGCGTTCGGCCCCTACTGGGAGCCGCGGCTGCCGTTCGACGACGAGCTCACCCGGGCCGGCGGCGAGCGCACGGCACCGTCCGGGTTCGCCGCCGCCGCCTCCGGCGGCGCCTGGTGCTACGGCGCGGCGGGCATCGCCGGCCCGCTGCTGCGGGCGGCCCGGCTGACCGGCGAGGACGGCTGGCGCGCGCTGGCCCTGGACGGTGCGCGCGCCCTGCTCACCCGGCCGGGCACCCACGAGCACCTGAAGGGCCCCACCGTCTGCCACGGCCAGGCCGGTCTCCTGCAGTGCCTGTGGCGGCTCGGCCGGCTGGCCGACGACCCGGAGCTGCTCGGGCACGCCGCGACGCTGGCCGAGCAACTGGCGGGCGCGTACCGGCCGGACGCCGCCTTCGGCTACCGGCACCTGGCGCCCGCCACGCGCGCCCGGGGCGGGCACCGGCCCCACCCGCTGGCCGGCGAGGACGGCGCCGGCGTCCTGGAGGGCGCGGCCGGGGTGGCCGCGGCCCTGCTGTCGACGCTGCCCGCGAGCGGCGGGGGCGGCGGCGTGCCGGGGGCCGGGGAGCCGTACTGGGACCGGGTCCTGCTGCTCTCCTGACGGTCCGCCGGATCCTCCCGCCCCGCCCCGACGCGCGCCCCACCCGTTGACAGTCCGCCCACCAGAGAAGGAGATCGGTCCCCATGAGCGCCGCGCCCTCCCCGGCCCACCCCCCGCTGGACCTGCCGCGCGGGCACCTGCTGCTGGTCGGCACCGGCGCTTTCGACGTGGTGAAGATGCCGACCTGGGTGATGTGGCTGCGGGTCACCTTCGGCTGGTCGGTGCGGGTCTGCCTGACCGCCTCCGCCGACGCGCTGGTCTCCCGGCGGGCCGTCGCCGCCGCGGCGCAGGCCCCGGTGAGCGGGCCCGACTGGGAGACCGAGCAGGGCCGGGTGCCGCACCAGGAGCTCGCCGAGTGGGCCGATCTGGTCGTGGTGCTGCCCGCCACCACCAACTTCGTCGGCAAGCTGGCCGCCGGCATCGCGGACGACCTCGCGCTGACCACGGTGCTGAACACCACGGCACCGGTGGTGATCGGACCCTCCATCCCCGCCACCGCGCTGCGCCGCCCGGCCGTGCGCCGCAACCTGCGCACGCTGCGCGACGACGGCTACCTGCTGGTCCCGCGCCACCTGGGCCTCTCCGTCCACGAGGGCCGGGCCACCGAGGGCTGGGGCAGCGACCTGGGGCCCGCGCTGGAGTGCGCGGCGAAGGCACTGGCCGCCACCGAAGCCGCGGCCACCGACGACGGGACCGACGACGAGGAGGGCTGACCCGCCGACGTCCGCGGCTCAGGCGTCGACCGGAACGCACCGGTAGTGGGTCGTCAACCGCCCCTCGTCGTCCAGGACGTGGAAGGCCAGCCCGGGCGGCAGGTCGAGGTGGACGTGGTGCTGCGGGTGGTCCGGCCGCTCCCACGGCAGCCGCAGGGTGGAGACCACCCCGGGTGCCACCAGCAGCGGCCGCCCGGCGAAGGTGGTCGCCGCCGGGGTGTGGGCGTGCCCGGTCAGGAAGGCGACGACCGCGGGGTGGCGGGCGGTCAGTTCGGCGAGCCGCTGCTCGCCGAACTGGCGCAGGCCGTCGATGTACGGGCTGTGCAGCAGGGCCGGCGGGTGGTGGAAGGCGATCAGCACCGGCACCCCGGCCGGCGTGCCGTCCAGCACGTCCGCCAGCCAGGCCAGCGTCTCGTCGGCGAGGAAGCCGTCGTGCCGGCCCGGTATCGAGGAGTCGCAGAGCGCCAGGACGAAGCCCTCGGCGCGGTGCACCCGGTTGACCGGCGCCGTCGACTCCGGCTGCCCCAGCAGGGTGGTGCGGAAGGCGGCGCGGTCGTCGTGGTTGCCCGGGCAGACCAGCACCGGGTGCCGGGAGGCCAGCAGCGCGCGGGCCTGCTCGTACTCGGCCGGCAGGCCGTGGTCGGCGACGTCCCCGGTGACCAGGACCGCGTCCAGGTCGAACGGGAGGTCCTCCAGGTACCCCATGACGGCCCGGGCCCGCGCGAGACTGCGCCGGCCACCGTCGAGGTGGAGGTCACTGAGGTGGGCGATCACCGGCATGGCGGGGACTCCTTGCGTGCGGGCTCGTGGCGACGAGGTCGGTGTCCTGTGGGGAGGAACGTGGGCAGCGGGCCGGGCGGACGGGCCGCCCGGCGCCGCTCGGCGGCCGGGATGTGGCGCCGACGGTCCCGTCGACGCCCTCGCGCAGGAAGTCCGCGTGCCCGTTGTGGCGGCCGTACTCCAGGAGCACGTGCACCATCACCATGCGCAGCGACACCTCCTCCTCCCAGCGCGGCTGGTAGCCGAGCAGGTCGAGGGAGTCGGCCTCCCGCTCGATCCGGCGCGAGGTCTCCACCTCGGCCTCCCAGGCCGCGAACGCCTCGGCCCTGGTGGAGTCGCTCGCGTCGTAGGCCGCCTGGAAGTCGATCTTGTCGGACCAGACCATGGGCGCGTCGTGGTCCTCGAAGGCCCGGCGGAACCAGGCCCGCTCGACCTCCGCCATGTGCCGCACCAGGCCGAGCAGCGAGAGCGTCGAGGGCGGCATCGACGCCCGGCGCAGCTCCTCGTCGGTGAGCCCCTCGCACTTCATGGCGAGGGTCGCCCGGTGGAAGTCGAGGAAGGTCCGCAGCGTCTCGCGCTCGCTGCCCGCATTGGGCGGTCCGATCCGTTGGTCACTGCTCATGGGTCGCGCTCCTTCTCCGTACCGCTGTTCGGGTCACCGGCCAGTATCCCTGGCGCCCTTTCAGCGCTCGTCGGTGCCGGGCACCTTGGCGGTGCTCAGGGCGATCCGGTTCCAGGTGTTGATGGTGAGGATCAGCGCCAGCAGCCGGGCCAGCCGCTCGTCGCCGAACTGCTCGGCGGCCCGGGCGTACACCGCGTCGGGCACGCCGCCGACGGCGACCAGGGTGACCGCCTCGGTCAGCGCGAGGGCGGCCTGCTCCTCGGCGGTGAAGAAGTGCCCGGCCTCGCGCCACAGGGCGACCAGGTGCAGCCGCTCCTCGCTCTCGCCGGCCCTGCGGGCGTCCGAGGTGTGCAGGTGCAGGCAGTAGGCGCAGCCGTTCAGCTGGGAGGCGCGGATCTGGACCAGCTCGACCAGCGACGGGTCCAGGCCCTCGCGGGCGGCGGCGTCGAAGCCGATCAGGGCCTTGAACGCCTTCGGCGCGGCCTTGGCGAAGTTGATCCGGGTGGCGGTCCCGATCTTCGTGTCGTTCGTCATGACGATGAATCTAGTGCGGTGATCGACCTCGTATAGGGTGCAATTCCATGGCGAGTTCATGGGTCAATCCGGCCGAGCGCATCGGCACCGACCTGTACCTGGAGCTGCCCGCGGGTGGCAGCCGGCGGGCCGCGCTGACCGGGGCGCTGCGGGAGGCGGTGCGCACCGGGCGCCTGGTGCCCGGCAGCCGGCTGCCGCCCTACCGGTCCCTGGCCGCGGACCTGGGTCTGGCCCGCAACACGGTGGCCGACGCCTATGCCGAGCTGGTCGCCGAGGGCTGGTTGACCGCCCGTCAGGGCTCCGGGACCCGGGTCGCCGAGCGGGCCGCCCCGGCGCCCGCCGACCGCGTGCCGCGCAGGGCGCCGGCCGCGCCGGGTCCGTTGCACGACCTGCGCCAGGGCCGGCCGGACCCCTCCTCGTTCCCGCGCGAGGCCTGGCTCGCGGCCGCCCGGCGCGCCGTGAACGCCGC
>NZ_BAAALF010000235.1:0-10858 GCF_039528135.1 Kitasatospora nipponensis
GGCGCCGCCGCCCGGTTCGGGGTAGAGCAGGGAGAGGCAGGCGAGGTCGGGGCCCAGCAGGTCGCGCCGGCTCGGCGGCAGGTCGGTCAGCGCCTCCTCGACCGCCAGCGCGTCCTCCAGCAGGCCGGCCCGCTCCAGCGAGCCGAGCGCCTCGCTGACGTACGACGGGGGCAGGCCGAGCCCCTGGCCGGCCGCGGTCACCGCCGGGCCGTCCCGGCTGCCGTCCAGCAGGCCGAGGAAGGCGCAGAAGCGGTCGTCCGCCCCCGCCACCAGGCGGGCCCGCCCGGGGGCCGTCCCGAGCTGGAGGGTCTGCTGGTCCCGCCAGGCGCGGGACAGCGCCGTCTTGAGCATCGGTCGCATGACACGCCTCCTCTCCCGGTCGCGGCGAATTCGCTCACTCTCGGAAATCAATTGATTTCCTTCGGTGATGACAGCCTGCCCCACCTGCGGGAATTCGCCAAACCAGTTATCCACAGCCCTGTGGAGATGATCCGACGAGCATTCGAGCGGCCCATTCCGTTTGTGATCACCGGTGAAAAGAATTCGGCCACGGCAGCGGACTTCTGTCCGTGCCAGCCGGTAACGTCGTGTGCCATGGCAGCCGAACGGGACTCCCAACCCTCGGCGTCGCCTCGGCGTGCCCGTGCAGCGGCCGGGCCCGCAACGGCGACGCGCGGGCGGCCGGACGTGGCCCAGGTCGCGGAGCACGGCCCGGTGGAGGTCCGCCGCAGCGCCCGGCGCAGCCGCACGGTCTCCGCCTACCGCGAGGGCGACCGCACGATCGTGCTGATCCCGGCCCGGATGTCACTGGCCGAGGAGCAGCGCTGGGTGGCCCAGATGCTGGAGCGGCTGGCCGCCCGGGAGAGCCGGCGCCGGCTCGGGGACGACGCGCTGGCCGAGCGGGCCGACCGGCTCTCGACGGCGTACCTGGACGGCCGGGCCCGGCCCGGACAGGTCCGCTGGGTCACCAACCAGAACTCCCGCTGGGGCTCCTGCACGCCCAGCGAGCGCTCCATCCGGCTCTCCCACCGCCTCCAGGGGATGCCCGAGTACGTGGTGGACTACGTGCTGCTGCACGAACTCGCGCACCTGCTGGTACCGGACCACGGTCCGCGCTTCTGGTCCCTGCTGGAGGCCTACCCGAAGACCGAGCGGGCCCGCGGGTACCTGGAGGGGGTCGCCTCGGCCGCCCGGCTCCCGCACATCCCCGGCGCTCGGGAGGCCGAGCCACCCGACCTCCCCGAGTACCCCGAGGACGAGCCCGAACTCTGTGGCTGACGGCCTGACCCCGCCCGGCAGGCCGGGCGGGGTCAGGAGGTCAGCTGGTCAGGCGGTCAGTGCGCGGCCCACGGCGACCAGCCGGCGCAGTGCGTCGTCGGTCGGCTCGGGCAGCTCGTCGTAGCCGAACCAGCGCAGGTCCAGCGACTCCTCGCTGATCAGCTCCCGCGCGCCCGGCGGCGCCACCGCGATGTACTGCACGTCCAGGTGGGTGTTCTCCGGCCGGTCCTTGCCCGCGCAGCGCACCTGGTGCCGGTCGAGCCGGGCCGGCGCGGGCCCCTCGCCCGCCACCGTCAGCAGGGTGAGCCCGGCGATCCCGGACTCCTCGACGCCCTCGCGCAGCGCCGCCGCCGCCAGCGACCGGTCACCCGGCTCGCAGTGGCCGCCCATCTGCAGCCAGAGGCCGACCTTCGGGTGCAGGGTCAGCAGCACCCGCCCGGCGGCCGGGTCGATCACCAGGGCGCTGGCCGTGACGTGCGCGGGCAGGCAGGAGCGCCACAGGCCGTCCGGCCGCTCGGCGAGGTGCGCCAGGTAGTCGTCGCGCAGCCGCTCCTGGGCGGCGTCGGTGCCCGCCCAGGACTCCAGGGCGCGCACGGCGTCCGCGTGCAGGGCGTCGGCGGGCAGGGCGTCCGCCTGCGGGGTGGTGTGGTCCGCGGTGGTCATGAGCTGGGCTTGTCCCCGTCCTCGGAGCCGGAGGCGTCGTTCGGCGCGTCGCCGGTGGTGGGGGCCTCGCCGGTCGCCTTGGGCGCGCCGCCGGTGGGACCGCCGGCCGCCGCCTCGCCGAGCAGCTTGTCGATCGCGTCGAAGTCGAGCCCGCCCTCGGCCGGCTCGTCCCCGCCGCGGTGCACGAAGCCGTCCGGGTCGTCGAGGTCCTGCGCGGTCGGCAGCATGTCGGGGTGCTGCCAGAGCGCGTCACGGCCGTCGACCCCGCGGGCGTCGGCGAGCGAGGCCCACAGCCGCGAGGCGTCCCGCAGCCGGCGCGGTCGCAGCTCGAGCCCGACCAGGGTGGCGAAGGTCTGCTCGGCCGGCCCGCCGGTGGCGCGGCGGCGGCGCAGCGTCTCGCGCAGCGCGCCGGCCTGCGGCAGGTGCGGCTCGGCGGCGGCGTGCACCACCGCGTCGACCCAGCCCTCGACCAGCGCGAGCGCCGTCTCCAGCCGGGCCAGCGCGGCCTTCTGCTCGGGGGTGTCCTCGGGCTGCAGCAGCCCGCCGGCCAGCGCCTCCTGCAGGGCCTCCGGGTTCTCCGGGTCGAGCCGGCCCATCAGCTCCTCCATCCGGGAGGTGTCCACCTTGATGCCCCGGGCGTAGGCCTCGACGGCGCCGAACAGGTGCGCCCGCAGCCACGGCACGTGGGCGAAGAGCCGCTGGTGGGCGGCCTCGCGCAGGGCCAGGTAGAGCCGGACCTCGTCGGCGGGCACGCTCAGGCCCTCGCCGAACTCGGCGATGTTCTGCGGCAGCAGCGCGGCGTTGCCGGCCGGGGCCAGCGGCAGGCCGACGTCGGTGGAGCCCAGCACCTCGGCGGCCAGTGCGCCGAGCGCCTGGCCGATCTGGGTGCCGAACATGGCGCCGCCCATCGAGCGCATCACGCCCATCAGCGGTCCGGCCATCGCCTGCATCTCGTCGGGCAGCACGCCGCCCATCGCGTTGCCGACCCGCTCGGCCACCGGGTCCACCAGCTCCTGCCAGACCGGCAGGGTGGCCTCGATCCACTCGGCGCGGCTCCACGCCACCGCGCTGGCGGAGGAGGAGGGGAACTCGGTGGCGGAGTCCAGCCAGAGTTCGGCCAGCCGCACCGCCTCGGCGACCGAGGAGCGCTCGGCGTCGTTGACCGAGCGGTCCTTGCTGCGGCCCTCGACGGGCTCGGCGACCACGGTCTGGCGGGCGATGTCCTTGGCCAGCTGCCAGTTCACCGGACCGCCGTCGAAGGAGAGCATCTGGCCGAGCTGCTGGAAGGCGGCGCCCAGGTCGCCCGGGTTCATGCCGCCCATCATGGCGGCGAACGGGTTGTCGCCGGGGGCGCCGCCCGCGCCGCCGGGGCCGCCCATGCCGAAGAGCGCGCCGAACGGGTTGGCGCCGAAGCCGAAGGACTGCGGCTGGGACGGCTGCCCGCCCGACCCGCCCGACGTGGCCGCGTCGTCCTTCTTGCCGTCCTTCTTGCCGTCCTTGCCGTCCTCGGGCTCCTCGGGCGGGACACCGAATCCGAAGGGGAGGTCGCTCACGGGTTCCTCGATCTGGTCGGCCGTCACGCGCGGATGGTGTGGCGGGAAAGCAAGTGGGGGACAGCGGGTGGGACGTACGGTGTGCGGGTGGGGACCACCGGTGCCGGCCGGCTCCGAGCGGGCTCGCCCGCGCCGGGTGCGCCGCCGGGCCCTCTCCTCGGGCAGGATGGACCGTACGTGACACTCGTACGTACGCACATAAGCTAACCGTGGAGGATGGCCGGTGAGTTCCCCGCCTTCGGACGTTCGCTCTGGGCTGACCGGAGGCGAGGAGGACCAGGCAGCCCCTGGGTCCGCGTCCCCAGCCTACGGCGGCCGACCGCTCACCGTCGCCGTCACCGGCGCCGCCGGAGTGCTCGGCGACCGGGTCGCCGCCCGGCTGGTCGGGTCGCCCGGCGTGCGCAAGGTGCTGGCCATCGACGACCGGCGCGGCGAGGCGACCGGTGTGCAGTGGCGGGTGCTGGACGTGCGCGATCCGGCGGTGGCCGAGCGGCTGAGCGGCGTCGACGTGGTGGTGCACCTGGCGATGGACCTCGGCATGGAGTCCGATCCGCGGGCCCGGAGCGCGTACAACGTGCGGGGCGCGCAGACCGTGGTGACCGCCGCCGCGGCCGCCGGTGTGCACCGGGTGGTGCTCTGCACCTCGGCGATGGTCTACGGCGCGCTGGCGGACAACGAGGTGCCGCTGGCCGAGGACTCCGAGCTGCGGGCCACCGAGGAGGCCAGCCTGGTCGGCGACCTGCTGGAGATCGAGCGGCTCGCGCGCCGCGCGCCGCGCGCCCACCCGGGCCTCCAGGTGACGGTGCTGCGTCCGGCCGTGCTGGTGGGCCCCGGCGTGGACACCGTGCTGACCCGGCACTTCGAGGCGCCGCGGCTGCTGGTGGTCGCCGGTTCGCGGCCCTGCTGGCAGTTCTGCCACCTCGACGACCTGGCCGCCGCCCTGGAGTACGCGGCGCTCGGCCTGGTGGAGGGCGAGCTGGCGGTCGGCTGTGACGGCTGGCTGGAGCAGGAGGAGGTCGAGGCGCTCGCCGGGATCCGCCGCATGGAGCTGCCCGCCGCGCTGGCGCTGGGCACCGCGGCCCGGCTGCACCGGCTCGGCCTGACGCCGGCGCCGGCCGGCGACCTCGCCTACACCATGTACCCCTGGGTGGTCTCCGGCAGCCGGCTGCACGAGGCCGGCTGGCGCCCGCGCTTCACCAACGAGCAGGTGCTGGCGGAGCTGCTGGCCCAGGTCGCCGGCAAGCACGCGCTGGCCGGGCGGCGGCTGGGCGGCAAGGAGGCCGCCACCAGTCTGGGCGCGGCCGGTGCGACGGTGGCCCTGGTCGGCACCGCGGCGCTGGTGCGGCGGGCCCGCAAGCGCCGCCGGATCTGAGGCCGGTCCGGACCGGCGAGCCGGAGCCCGTGAGCCGGAGCCCGTGAGCCGGAGCCCGCGCGCCGGGCCCACGAGGCCGGGCCGTTGAGCCGGTGCCGCGCGCCGGGCCCATGAGCCGAGCCCATGAGGCCGGGCCGCCGGAGCCCGGAAGCCTTGGACAACCCGACAATTGTCGAGCCCCACCCGGCATGTCGGATCATGGGAGCATGTCCGATAACCACGACCCCATTCGCCTGCTCGCCGTGCGCGAGACGCCGCTCTCCCTCGACGAGGTGTACGCGGCGGTCGGTGACGACGCCGCCGGTGGCACCGCGATCTTCGTCGGCACGGTCCGCGACCACGACGGCGGCAAGTCGGTGGCCGCGCTGGAGTACAGCTGCCACCCGAGCGCCGTCGACGAGATGCGCCGGATCGCGGAGAAGGTGGTCGCCGACTACCCGGTCCGGGCGCTGGCCGCCGTGCACCGGGTGGGCCGGCTCGACATCACCGACGCCGCCGTGATCGTCGCCGTCTCCTGCCCGCACCGCGGTGAGGCCTTCGCCGCCGCCCGCAAGCTGATCGACGACCTGAAGCACGAGGTGCCGATCTGGAAGCACCAGGTCTTCACCGACGGCGAGGAGGAGTGGGTCGGCGCCGGTTCCTGCTGACGCCGCCCGGCGCGGAGGGGTCCGGCCGCCCGGTGCCCCGGGTCCTACCCGTTCGGGTGCCTGCGGTATGACGAATACGCCTGTGGGGTGGCGGGTCGCGCCATGCCGTAACTCGAATGGCCTGACAGCCGTTCTCAGTGCGGGCGGTTAATGTGCTGATAGGCACTATGAGCTGGGAGGACGGACATGGCTGTACTGGCCTGGTTGGGGATCCCCGTCGCAGCAGGTGTGGTCGCCGTCATCTGGGCGGCCTGGGCCGCCCGACCCCCACGCGCCACGGGGGACGGCGCCTCGCTCGCCGAGCACCAGCGCTTCCGCGCCGCGATGGAGCGCAGCACCGGCGGACACCGGGTTCCGCAGGAGCACGCGGACCGCTCCGGCGTCTGACCCGGCGGGCGCCGACCCGGGCCGGTCCCGTACTGTCGTGGCATGCCACGCCGCTCTGCGACGATGCTCGCCGCCACCCTGCTGCTCATAGCGCTGCTCTGCGCCTCGGTGCTGATGAAGGTGCCCTACACGCAGCTGAGTCCGGGCCCGACGTACAACACGCTCGGCGCCCAGGACAAGAGCGGCACCCCGGTGATCAGCATCTCCGGACAGCAGACGTACCCGACCACCGGGCACCTCAACATGACGACCGTCCAGGTCACCGGTGCCACCTACCAGCCGAGCCTGGTCTCGGTGCTGGTCGGCTGGTTGCGGGACGACGTGCTCGTCGTGCCGCACGACAACATCTACCCGCAGGGCCAGACCGAGCAGCAGTCCGAGCAGCAGAACGCCGAGGAGTTCGCCTCCTCGCAGGACAGCGCCAAGGCGGCCGCGCTGACCCAGCTCGGCTACCCGGTCGGCAACGAGGTGATCGTCTCCTCGGTGGTGGCCGGTGGCCCCTCCGAGGGCCGGCTGCACGCGGGCGACCGGATCGTCGCGGTGGACGGCACCGCGATCACCGACGCGGCCCAGGTGGCCAAGCAGGTCACCCAGCACAAGCCCGGTGAGAACGTGGTCTTCACCATCGTGCCGCACGCCAAGGACGGGGCGAACCCCTCGGCGGCCGACCAGAGCCAGGTCACCGTCACCACCACCAAGGCGCCGGACGCCGACCGCGCGATGGTCGGGATCCTGCCCGGGGTCGCCCACACCTACCCGTTCAAGATCGACATCGGTCTGCAGGACGTCGGCGGTCCGAGCGCGGGCCTGATGTTCTCGCTGGGCATCGTGGACAAGCTCACCCCCACCGACCTGACCGGCGGCCAGTTCGTGGCCGGCACCGGCACCATCGACGACAGCGGCAAGGTCGGCCCGATCGGCGGCATCTCGATGAAGGTCATCGCGGCCCGGGACGCCGGCGCCCGGTACTTCTTCACCCCCAGCGACAACTGCGCCGAGGCGAGCAAGAACACCCCGAGCGGGCTGCGGCTGATCAAGGTGGACACGCTGGACGGCGCCCTCAAGGCGCTGGGACAGATCCGCGCCGGACAGGACGCGGCGCTGCCGTCCTGCACGACCTCCTGACCCGACGGGTCACGGCCGGCCGGCGACGGTCCGCCACCCACGGGACGGCCCGCCGCCCGCACCGCACAGGTGCCGGGCGGCGGGCCGTCGGCCGTCTCAGGCGAAGGTCGCCAGCAGGGCCTTGGTCAGGCCGGGCACCAGGTCGGGGCCGGTGAGCACCTCGCGGGCCAGGTCCTTCTCGCGCAGCCGCAGGGCCGTCTCGCGCTTGCCGTCGCGCAGCACGGCGGCGGTGATCCGGACCTCCTGGCGCTTGGGGTGGTTGGCCACCCACTCGGCCAGCTGGGCGTCGGTGGCCTTGGCCGGACGGCTCTTCTCGGCGCCCGGCGGCAGCATCAGCCGCTCCACCACCAGCGCGCAGCCGGCCACCATGTCCGGCCAGGCGATGGTGCCGAGGAACTCGTCCAGGGCCATGCCGTCGGGCAGCTCGTCCTGCTCGACCGGGGTCAGCGAGCCGTCCTGCGCGGCGTCGAGCCCGAGTTGCTTGGCCACCGCCGGGTCGGTCCGGCGCAGCTTGGCACTGTCGACCAGCGCGAAGAGCCGGGCGGGCTTGTCCCAGCCGAGCCCCGCGACGTACTCGTCGATCTCCAGGGCGGCACGGGTGAGCGGGGTCGCGGCCGGCGGCAGGCCGGCGTCGGCGGGGGTGTTCTGGGCGTCGGACATGACCCAATTTTCACACGCCCGGGGCCGGCCGGGCGCCGCGCAGGGCGGGGGTCCGGCCGCCGTGCCGGCCCCGGGCGGGCGGCCGCGCCGGGTCAAGGAGCGGTATCGGAGGCGTCCCGGCCCTGGGAACTGAACGGAAGGCTGATTAAGTTGCTCTGGTGGGCGCCCCGGCAAACCCGGTGTCACCCGCTCGGCTCCACCCGTCCGGCCTGTCCAGGGCCCGATCCGACCACACAACAGCAGAGGTGCCACCTTGGTATTCCAGATGCCCGACCGCGAGGGGCCGGGGTTCCGTCCAAGAGTCGGCCCACCCTCCCGGCGCGCCAGGGTGCTGCTGATGACCGCGGCCGTCCTGGTGCTGCTGTTCCTGGCCTTCGTCCTGTTCGCCGGTTTCTGGACGGACTGGCTCTGGTTCAAGTCGGTCCACTACTCCTCGGTCTTCACCACCCAGCTGTGGACCAAGATCGGGCTCTTCGCGGTCTTCGGGCTGCTGATGGCGGTGGCCACCGGGCTGAACATCTGGCTGGCGCACCGGCTGCGGCCGCCGCTGGCGGCGATGTCGGTGGAGCAGCAGAGCCTGGACCGCTACCGGATGGGCGTGGCGCCGTTCCGCAAGTGGCTGCTGATCGGCGTCTCGCTGCTGGTCGGCCTGATCGGTGGGGCGGCGGCCTCCGGTCAGTGGCGGCTGTGGCTGCTGTGGACCAACGAGACGCCGTTCGGGGTGAAGGACAGCCAGTTCCACCTCGACGTCTCGTTCTACGCCTTCGAACTGCCCTGGTACGAGTTCGTGCTGGGCTTCGCGTTCAGCGTGGTGGTCGTCTCGCTGATCGCCGCGCTGCTGGTGCACTACCTGTACGGGGGGCTGCGGCTGCAGGGCCCCGGCCGCCGGGCGACGGCCGGCGCGCAGGGCCATCTCGCCGTGCTGCTGGGCCTGTTCGTGCTGCTCAAGGCGGTCGCGTACTGGCTGGACCGGTACGCGCTGGCGGTGAAGACCGGTTCCTACAAGGGAGTCGACGGCTGGACCGGCCTGCGGTACGTGGACGCCAACGCGTTCCTGCCGGCCAAGACCATCCTGTTCTGCGTGGCGCTGATCTGCGCGGTGCTCTTCTTCCTCACCCCGCTGCGGCGGACCTGGGCGCCGGCGCTGATCGGCTTCGGCCTGATGGCGCTCTCGGCGGTGCTGATCGGCGGGCTCTACCCGGCGATCGTGCAGCAGTTCCAGGTCAAGCCGAACGAGCAGGCCAAGGAGACGCCGTACATCAAGAAGAACATCGACGCGACGCGGCAGGCCTACGGCATCGCGGACGCCCAGCCGCAGCAGTACTCGGCGAACGGCTCCACCGACCCGGCCTCGCTCGCCCCGGACGCCCAGACCGTCGGTGACATCCGGCTGCTGGACCCGAACATCGTCTCGCCGACCTTCCAGCAGATCGAGCAGCAGCGCTCCTACTACGGCTTCCCGAGCACCCTGGACGTCGACCGCTACGGCACCGGGGCGGGCGCCCAGGACACCGTGATCGGGGTGCGCGAGCTGAACCTGAACGGCGCGCAGCAGGGCAGCTGGATCAACGAGCACTTCAAGTACACCCACGGCTACGGGGCCGTCGCGGCCAAGGGCAACCAGGTCAACGACAAGGGTCAGCCGGTCTTCACCGAGTCCGGCCTGCCCACCACCGGCAGCCTCGGCGACTACGAGCAGCGGGTCTACTACGGCGAGGGCACCAAGGACTACGCGATCGTCGGCGGGACCAACCAGGAGATCGACTACACCTCGGACGGCGGCCAGAAGAGCTACCAGTACCAGGGCGGCGGCGGGGTCTCGCTGAACAACCCGATCACCCGGGCCGCCTACGCGGTGAAGTTCGACGAGCCGCAGATCCTCTACTCGGGCGCGATCAACACCGGCGCCCAGGTGCTCTACGACCGCACGCCCAAGGAGCGGGTCGAGAAGGTCGCGCCCTGGCTGGCGATCGACGGCGACCCGTACCCGGTGGTGCAGGACGGCCGGCTGACCTGGGTGCTGGACGGCTACACCACCTCCGACGGCTACCCGTTCTCCTCCAAGACGACGCTGGGCGACGCCACCAAGGACTCGCTCAGCTCCGAGCGCGGCCAGGTGCTGGCCGACGCCGACCAGGTCAACTACATCCGCAACTCGGTGAAGGCCACCGTGGACGCGTACACCGGCGCGGTGACGCTCTACCAGTGGGACGAGAGCGACCCGGTGCTGAAGACCTGGATGAAGGCCTTCCCCGGCACGGTCGAGGCCAAGGACCGGATCCCGGCCACGCTGCTGCCGCACCTGCGCTACCCGCAGGACCTCTTCAAGGTGCAGCGCGACCTGCTCGGGATGTACCACATGACCGACCCGAACTCCTTCTTCAACGGGACGGACATCTGGCAGGTGCCGGTCGACCCGACCATCGACACCAAGCAGGTCCAGCCGCCGTACTACCTGACGGTGCGGATGCCCGGGCAGGACGCCTCGGCGTTCTCGCTGACCACCACCTTCGTGCCCAACGACCGCGACAACCTGGCCGCCTTCATGTCGGTGGACTCCGATCCGGGGCCGGACTACGGCAGGATCCGGATCGTGCAGGTGCCCAGTGACAGCAAGACGCTGGGGCCCAAGCTTGTCCAGTCGCAGTTCAACTCCAACTCGGCGGTGGCCTACCAGCTCACGCTGCTGAAGAACGGCAGCGACGCCGACGTGGAGTACGGCAACCTGCTGACCCTGCCGGTCGGCGGCGGGTTCCTCAACATCGAGCCGGTCTACGTCAAGGGCCGCGGCGCCAACTACCCGGTGCTGCAGAAGGTGCTCGCGGTGTACGGCAACGACCGGGTGGCCTTCGAGGACACCCTGGCCAAGGCGCTGGCGAACGTGCTCGGTTCGGCCCCGGGGGTCACCGCCACGGCGCCGACCACCACGCCGCCCACCGGGACCGGCAGCACGCCCAGCCCGGGGACCGGCACCGGCACGCTCGACCCGGCGCTGAAGAAGGCGCTGGACGACGCGCAGAAGGCCTTCACCGACAGCCAGAACGCCTTCAAGGCGGGGGACTGGGCGGCCTACGGCGCGGCCCAGAAGGCGCTGCAGGACGCGCTGAACGCGGTGGCCGCGGCCGAGCCGGCGGGCGCGGGCGCGACGCCCGGCCCGGCCGGCCCGCCGCCGG
>NZ_BAAALF010000236.1:0-10855 GCF_039528135.1 Kitasatospora nipponensis
CATCGCCAAGACCGCCAGCCGTGACGACTTCGGGCTGTCGGCATGAGCGCCCCGCAGCTTCGCTCGCTGTCGCTCGGCGCCGGGGTCCAGTCGACCTGTCTGCTGCTCCTGGCCGCCGAAGGCCATCTCCCCGGCCTGGATGTGGCGATCTTCGCGGACACGGGCTGGGAGCCCCGCTCCGTCTACACCCACCTGGACCGGATCGAGCGGGAGATCGCCGAGCCCGCCGGCATCCCGATCCTGCGGGTGTCCTCCGGCAACATCCGCGACGACGCCCTCGACCCGTCCAAACGGTTCGCATCGATGCCGCTGCACATCCTCAACAGCCAAGGCACCGCCGGGATGTCACGTAGGCAGTGCACGGGCCAGTACAAGATCCGGCCGATCAAGGAGAAGGTCCGCCGGCTGCTGGGCTACCCGTACCCGCAGCGGATTCCGGCCGGGGTGTACGTCGAGCAGTGGATCGGCATCTCAGTGGACGAGGTGCACCGGGCGAAGGACGCGGACGTCGTCTACATGAAGAACCGCTTTCCCCTGCTTGAGCTGGGCTTCTCCCGTGCCGACTGCCTGCGACTGCTGCGCTCGCGGGGGTTCGGTGAGACCCCGAAGAGTGCGTGTCTCGGGTGTCCCTACCACGGCAACTCCCAGTGGAGGCAGCTGCGCGACGGCTCGCCCGAGGAGTGGCAGGACGTCGTGGAGTTCGACCACGCCATCCGCAAGGGCAACGCGAGGGCCACAGCGCAGGGCACTCCGCTGCTCGGCCAGGCGTACCTGCACCGATCGCGGCGCCCGCTCGACCAGGCACCGATCGACCGGGTCACAGCCCACGAGTGGTCCGGCCGCCAGGGCGACATCTTCGACGCCATCGCGGACGCCGAGCTGGAGAACGGCGACGCAGACGGCTGCTCGCCCTGGGCCTGCCGCTCCGGATCCCCGATGCCCGACGGCTTCGACCTCACCGCCTGAAATCCCCCTACCTCAACGCCTTTTCGGAGTACCGATGATCTCGCCGCACCCCTCTTCGCCCGAGCCTCGCTCGAAGCGCCTGGCCGACTCGCCGGCCGTTAGTCGCGGCGGCCACTGGTGGCTGTTCACCGACAGCGGAGCAATCCTGCCCACCGACCCAGGCCTCGCCGGCGAACTGGACCGCTTCGCAGCGGCGATGGCCGACGCCAACCAGGCCGTCGCCGAGCTGCGCGCCGACCGAGGCCGCCAGTGAGGCCGCTGCTGCGCGCCGAGCAGGCGGTGCTCGGCGCCGTCCTGCTCGACCCGGCTCAACTCGCCTCGCTGGCCTGGCTCGAACCCGGCCACTTCTACCGGCCTGCCCACCGGGCGTTGTTCGCCGCAATGCGCGACCTGCACCACGCCGGGCAGCCCGCACTGGACACCCGGGGCAACGTCCCGCTGGCATGGGTGACCGGCACGGTGGCCGAAGCGAATCGAAACGTCCGAGGCATGAGCCAGAGTTACGCGCACACGCTGATCGCGGCATGTCCTCTCCCCGGGCACGCCGCGATGTACGGGCGGATGGTGCTGGAGGGCGCGATCCACCGCACGGTGACCCAGCACGCCGTACGCCTGCACCAGGCCGCCCGCGCCGACGCCCTCCAAGGCGAGGTCGACGGCGCGATCCGCCAAGCCGACGTCCTGTCCGACGTGCTCAGCGACCTCGCCCGCCGCTGGGGCACCCAACCACGCCCCACCGCCCGACCCCCAGCGGAGACCCCTGCCCCCGTTTCGCGGGCCGACGAGCGGGTTCTCCACGACGAGCAGCTGCTGCTGGAAGTGCTGACCAACCAGCCCCGTGCGATGGACGAGGTCATCGGCTGGCTACGGGCCGCCGACTTCGCCGAAAACGCCCACGGCCAGCTCTACCGCTGCCTCGGGGCACTCCACCACCGGGACGAGCCGATCGACGAGGTCACCGTGCTCTGGGAAGCCCAACGACGCGGACTCCTTGCCGACGGCACCCTCACCCCCGACGCTGTGCGCGACCTTTGCACCGGAGCCGGCGCCGGATCCGCCGAATACCTCGGCGAACAGATCCTGCGCTCCTCACTGACCCGCACGGCCGCCACCAGCGCCACCGCGATCCGCGCTGCCGCGGAGGACGAGGCCCTGGCCCCCGGTCAGCTCATCGGCCACGCTCTACACGCACTTGGCCGGCTCGACGAGGTCCGCACCCGCTGGCGCACCGCCACCGACCCGCCGGCCTCGACCACCACACCGCCGCCCTCGCTGCCTCCGGCGGCTCGCGTCGCCGCCGCTCAGACCCGCAGCCGAAGCCGGCCTCCCCGGGTCCCGGCCCCGGCTACCGTCCGGACCACACCCGCCACCGCCTCAAGGGCCCGCCACCGCTCCTGACTGCCGCCCCCGTTCTCCCCGTTGCGCTCACGGCTGTCCATGAGGCGGGAGTCGGTCGACGTGCAGGTCGCGGCCGTGCTCTTCTCGAGCCGGGCCTATTCGCCCTCGCCAGGCCAACACAGGGCAGCGGGGGCGCCAACTCAAGCTGAAGACTGGCAAAGGCTCGCCGAACACCCTGGCCGACGAGAACCCGAGAGCGGCCCATCGAACACCTGCTCAGGAGTGCGGTTCGAGGAATTCGAGTCGGTTGCCGAACGGGTCGACGGTGTGGAGGCGATCCTGTCCGGGCACTTCGTCGCTGAAGGTGACGAGATATCCGTGGTCGGCCAGCCGGTCCGCCAACGCCCGTAGCCCGCGCACCTCGAAGCCGGGATGGGCCCTGAGCGCGGGCCGGAAATCCCGCTCCACGCCGAGGTGCACCTGAAAGCCGGGTCCCTGGAGCCAGCAGCCGCCACGGGCCGCGAGCGGTGGTGGCTTGGGGGTCTCGGACAGTCCGAGCAGCTCGCCCCAGAAGGCGCGTGGCGTTAACGGTCTGATTTGGGGTCTGGCCCAGGTTGTGTGGTCGGTGACGCTGTGTCATCTCTTCAGAGTTCGAACAGCGGGGTTTCCTGGGGTACGGCTTCCGGTGCGAGCACGGCCCGAATGCGGCGGACGCTTTGCCGCCACTTGGGACCATCGACGGTCTCGTCCCAGAGTTCGGCGAGTTCGGATGCGTCAGCGACGACCCGATCGAGCGCCTCGACGGCGAGTGACTGAAGATCGGCGGCGAAGGTCGGCACGGCTTCGTCTGGGCCGTAGATTGTTCGGATGGGCTCGCCACCTGGGCACTGTGCGGCGATGAGGGCGGCAGCGGCAACGGCCTCCGCTCCCTCAGGGCTTTCAAGGTACTCCTGGGCCTGGACGGTACGGACGAGGGTGGCTCGAACGAGGGCCTCCCGCTCGTCCTCCGCCACTTCGTCGAGGGCGTCTGCGAAGTCTGCGGCCATGTCGTTCTCGAACGGGCCGATGTCCCAGGTGCCCATGTTGATCTCCTTGTTGCGGCGTGCGGAGATCATCGCAGTGGCCACCGACATGACTGTGATGAGGCCAGCAGGACTCTCTTACGTAGGAGTGGGAAGCTGGCGCGTCCGAACATTTGTCGTTTCAGCATCTTGATCCTGTTTACGGCGCCCTCGACGTGGCCGGAGTTCCACTGCGTGGTCAGTCCGGCGTGGACGGCGGCGTAGTCTCTGTTCAGGCCGTTCGCGAAGGTGCTGATCCCGGGCAGGGATGCGGCTTTGGCCTCGGCGATCCAGTCGGGCAGCCGGTCGCCGTCGAGGAGGGTGAGCATCTCGGCGAACGTGGTGACCAAGTGAGCGGTGGCGTCCAGTTCGGGGCAGTGGGCCAGGAGGGCCTTGCGTCGGACGGCGTCGTCCGCGGTGAGGCCGTCGGGGTGGCGGGTGAGCCAGTCGGTGGCTTCGCGGACCGTTGGCGGGCGCGGTGGCGGCGGGCCGTCCGGGAGCAGTTCGCGCTGCTTCCATGCCGCGAGCTGGGTGTAGCCGCCGCGGTAGCCCCGGGCGGTGATCTCGCCGAGCAGCGCCATGCCGCTGATCTTGCCGCCGGTCTCCTCCCAGCGCCGCAGCATGTACGGCTTGTAGGGGTCGAGCTTGACTGTGCGGGGTGCTTGCGGGCCCTTCATCAGGTCCTGCCACCGAACGGCCTGGGCATAGCGGCGCACGGTGTTTCGGCTCCAGCCCAGGTGCTTCGCGACGGCTCGCTGGCTCATGCCGCTGTTCAGGAGCTCATGGGCGAGGGCGTGGTTGGCGCGTCGCCGTTCGGCGATGCGCCCGGCCGGATCTCCTTCATCCTCGTCGGCACTGCCGGCCTTGGCGGGCAGCGGGGCCTCCCACTGGGGTTCTAGCTCAGGCTCGGACTCTGGAACGCACAGGCAGGCGCGGTGGTCGGTGACGACACGCTCCACGGCGCGGACCAGATTCGCCCACAGGTGGTAGCGCTCTGCTACTTGCTGAGCCTGCGGTGCCGCGCGGTCGGCCGCCTCGGCGTAGGCGCTGGCGCGGTCCCGGGCGATCACCTTGATCTGCGGGTGCCCGGCGAGCCACGGGGCGAGCGTGGCCGCGTCGCGCTCGGGCAGTAGGTCCAGGACCTCGTGGGTGACCGCGTTCGTGATCACCGTCCCGTAGGTCTGGCCCTTTCGAAGCGCGAAGTCGTCGACCCCGACCGCCACCGGGGCGCCGACGGTCTGATCGGGCAGCTCCATCACCCGCCGCAGCAGTGTGCTGCGGCTGGCGCGGATGCCCAGCAGCGCGGCCATCCGCGCACCGGCTCGCCCGGCCAGCGCCAGACCCAGTCCGGCGACCGATGAACGCTGTCGCTCGGTGACCTGTCCGTGGCGACGTGTCAGCCCGTCAACCTGTTCGACGAACGTCCGTCGTCGGCACACGGGGGCCGGGCAGGCGAACCGGCGCACCCGCAGGACAACAGTCACGGGCCGCCCGCAGCTGGGCAGGTCTGACGGATAGCGCAGGTAGGAGCTGTGGACCCGCTCCGACCATGCCCCGCAGTCGGGGCAGGACGCGCCCGGAACAGCCACGCGGGCCGCGATCCGCACCACCGCACCGGACGCTTCGACACCGACGACCTCCACCTGGGGCAGCGACGGGAACAGCAACTCACCGAGCCACGAGCACGATTGCGACACAACCGCCGACTGTCAGCCGCCCGGGTAGCCCGACCGGCCAGTTTCAGACGATCTCCAGACCCCGCCAACGTCCAGCATTCGTCACCCAGCGTCACCAATCACACAACCTGGGCCAGACCCTCACATGACCCGACAAAATCAACCCGGAGGACCTGGCCGAGGTCTCGCCCTACCTGACCGAGAAAATCATGCGGTTCGGCGAGTACTCCACCCACGAGCTCGACCTGGCCCGCAGTTTCCTGATCAGCACCCGCCGCTGCGGAAACGGGTGGCACCGGCCGAGCCGGTGCCACCCGACGAGACCGGGGTCAGTAGGCGACCGGCGGCAGCGGGCTGGTTGGACGAGGCTTACGAGGCGGAGTGGGGAGTCTGTTGTCTCCGTCTCAGTCCGTATCGTCGCCGGCGATGAGCAGTCGGTAGCCGTAGTCGACGCTGTCGCGGGCGAGCAGGTCCGCGTGGCGGCGTGCCCAGGCGCCGGAGTCGAGGTCCGCGCGCAGTCTTGCGATCGCCGGTTCGACGATGTCGGCTGGTAGTTGGGCGAAGGTCGAGCTGGCCTGCCGCACGACGGGATTCAGGAAGCGTTCGGGGCGGCGCCAGTGGGCGATCTGGAAGCCGTCGGTGAAGTCGTGCGGGATCGGGAACGGGAGCACGGTGTGCGCGCCGAGCGCGTCGGCCACCGTCGACAGCGGCGTGAACCGGGCGTTCTCCAGCTCGCGGATCTGAGGCAGATAGTCGCTGATCATCCACAGCTCCGGGCGGTGGTCCGGATCCCAGGTGAAGACTACCTGGCGCCGGGAGACGCGGCGCAGTTCCCGCAGCCCGCGCGCCAGGTCGGACCAGTGGTGCACGGTCATCACGGCCATGGCCGCATCAAACGCCAGGTCGGGGAAGGGGAGGTTCTCGGCGGAGGCCTGCACCCTCGTGGCGCCGGGGTGCTGGTCGAGCATGACCTGGGACGGGTCGACCGCGGTGACCTCGGAGTCCGTCGGTTCGTAGGAGCCGGCGCCCGCGCCCACATTGACCACGGTGCGGGCCCCGGCAAGCGCGCGGCTGATGAGCGCGGCCAGCCGGGGGTCGGGGCGGCGGGTGTGCCGGTAGCCGGTCCCGATCGAGTCGTAGATGGGCGGGGTCGGGTCGGTGTTGGTGGAAAGGTCGGTCATCGTTCCCCCGGGGTGGCTGTGACGAATGGTCGGTGGGTGTTCTGGCCGGCTCAGCCGCCGTAGCGCCGTTGCCTGACGGCAAAGCTGCGAACGGCGCGCAGGAAGTCGACCTCGCGGAACGCGGGCCAGTAGGCCTCGCAGAAGTACAGCTCCGAGTAGGCGCTTTGCCAGAGCAGGAAGTTGGAGAGCCGTTGTTCGCCGCTGGTGCGGATGACGAGGTCGGGGTCGGGTTGGCCGGCGGTGTAGAGGTACGGGGCGATGTCGTCGACGGTCAGGGCGTCAGCGACCTCGGTCAGTGCGGCGCCGGCTTCGGCCCGCGCGTACATCAAGTCGCGCATGGCGTCGACGACCTCCTGGCGGCCGCCGTAGCCGACGGCCAGGGTGACGTGAGCGCCGGTGGTGCAGGTGTGGGTGGCCTCGACGGCTTCCTTGAGGGCGCGGGCGGTGCTGTCGGGCAGGGCGTCGGTCATTCCGGCGAGGTGGACCTGCCAGCGGGCGTCCGGGCGGGTGAGGCGATCGGCGACCACCTGTTCGATCAGCCGCATCAGGTAGGCGACTTCGGTGTCGTCGCGGCGCCGGAGGTTCTCGGTCGAGCACAGGAAGACCGTGACGTGGCCGATCCCCAGGGCCTCGCACCAGGAGAGCACCTCCTCGACGTGCTCGGCGCCCACCTTGTGGCCGAGGCTCGGGTTGGCCATGCCCATCTGCCGGGCCCAGCGGCGGTTGCCGTCCATGATCAGCCCGACGTGCCGGGGCAGTGGGCCCGCCATGACCTCACGGCGCAGGCGACGGGTGTAGAGAGAGCGGAGCAAGTCGGGCATGAGCACCGTCCAAAGTGGGATGGGAGCGGCTAGCCGGTTCAGGCGAGCCCTGGTCAGGCGGGTATCGCTCGACTTATCAGGCCAACTGCAGGTCGCGCAGGTCACGCAGGGTGCCCGCGCACACCGCCGTCAGCAGCAGCAGGCCCACACCGATACCTGCGCCGAGTATGTGAAGGCCGTCACCAGTGAGCGAGACGCCGAGGATGGTCGCGCCGCCGGTGGCGCTGGCGGTGGCGAGGGTCCAGACGCCGGCTCGGAGGCGGCCGGTGCCAGGTGGCACGACGGCGTCCGCGCCGACGCCGGTGAAGATGCGGGGGATCTGGATCGCGCCGAGGCCGAGGGAGATCCACCAGGCGGCGAGTACAGCGGTGCGCAAGGTGGGCGGTGAGGCGTCCGCGTCGACGCCACCGTGCACCAGGACGACCACGGTGGTGCCGAGGAGCGTCGGTACGGCGAGGCGGCGGAGCGCCCAGCCCAGCAGCGTGATCGCGGCGCGCAGTGTGGGCCGGGGCCGGGGTGCGACGAGGGCGATGCCGAGCAGCAGCAGGGTGGTGCAGCCGTGCGTGACCTGCTCTCGGACGCCGTCGGCGGGCAGGGGGCCGGCTTGTTCGGCGGCCAGGTGGCTGAGGAACCAGGCGGCGAGGGCGACGGTGATGCCCATCGTGGCCACTCGCCGCTGGCGCTGTGCCGGGGAGTCGGCGGGCCAGTGGGCCGGGTGCAACCACATGTCCACGATGCCCGCGATCAGGTTGGGCCAGGACTTCCAGCCCGCGCCCCGGGCCTCGTCCTCCACCATCGCGCCCCAGCGTTCGCGGAAGGCGTCCGGGTAGAGCCTGACCAGGCTGCGGGTGACGACGCTCATGCCGGGTGCACCCCCAGGCGCCGCAGTCCCGCGCTCGCGACGCGGGCCATGGCGCGCAGTTCGCGTTCCAGGACCTCGCGGCCGAGGGGCGTCAGCTGGACCGGGCGCTGGCGGCCCTGCCCGTCGAGCGGCTCGATCAGCCGCTTCGTCTCCAGCCTGGCCAGCGCCCCGTACAGGCTGCCGGGGCCCAGTCGCTCCCCAGTCAGCTCCTCGATCGCCGTGTTGATGGCGTATCCGTGCAGCGGCCGGTCGGCCAGCGCGCAGAGCACCAGTGTCTGGGCATCGTTGGCTTGCATATCGCTCCTTCCGATCTGACGGAGCACCATACTACGTGCTACGAACTACACGCCGCGTACTACGTGGTGTGTACTATCGCCGTCATGCGCGATGACTTGACAATCAATCAGCTGGAGGTCGGACACCCCGCTCGGCCCGCCGCGGCCGCGGCGCTGCTGACGTCCGCCGCCGGAGCCGCCGCCTTCACCCTGTTCGCCTACCTGACGACACAGGTTCGCGTGGTGCGGGCGGGCAGTCCCTGGCAGGACGATCCGTACGACGCGGTGGTGACCTTCACCATGTTCTTCGTCCCCCTCCTCGGGGCGCTCGGCGGGGCAAGGACACTGCTGTGCCGCCGCGACCGGCCGCTGCCGCGCTACCGGATCGAGCAGGTGCTCCGGGCCGCCCTGGTCTGCACGCTGCTCGTCGCCGCCACCCTCGCCACCGACTGGGCGGCGGTGGCCGCGCGGGCGGACCGCGCGTCCTGGGACAGTGGCACCACCCCCTGGCTGATCGCGTCCCTGCTGCCGCTCACCGGGGTGACGGTCGAGAGCCTGCTGCTGCACCGCCGGGCGATCCGGCGGCTGCCGAAGCCGGTACGCGGGGCCGAAGACACGAGCGGGGACTGGCTGGACGACCTCGTGCCCCTCGCGAACCTCCTCGCCGACCCCCGCTCCCGCACAGGGCGCGCACTCGCCGTGCTGATCGGCCGCGGCAAGGTGCTCGGCTTCGTGCGCCTGCGCTTCGCCCCGCTCGCCGCCGCGGCCGCCGTCGCCGCCGGCCTGCTGGTCGCCACGGGACTGGCCTCCGGCGAGGGCTGGCCCGGGGTACTGCTCTTCACCGTGGAGACCGCAGTCTTCGCGGGCGGCACCTTCGCCTTCGCGATGATCTGCAACAGTGCCCTGCGGTTCGCCGCGTCTCCTCCTGCATCGAGGACGCGACGGGCCGCCCGGATCGCGACCACCGCAGGCGCGTCGGCGCTGCCGGCCTCACTGGCGCTGCGGGACACCGCCTGGCAGCTGCTCGGGCTCGGCAACCAGGTCGACTCCATCGGACAGTGGGCGGCCATCACCCTCGCGTTCGCGCTACTGATGGGCGCGCTCACCTTCGGTGTGACTGCGACCGCAACCAGGAAGTGACAGCGGGAGACATCCGGTCGGTTGCCGGAGCAGGGAAGCGCTGCCATTGAGGCTGGCTCATCGGACCGATGCTCCGCTGAAGGAGATGGCGGCCGATGATCCGCTGATCGAGTGGGGCCGGTCCGCTCGCGAGACTTCGGCAGGGTGCCATGTAGCCGAACGTGACAGGCGTGACGATATGTAACTCTCACGAATGAACAGTTGCGAGAGTTCTGCGAGACCCCTGAAACGGGTCCGGTTTGCCCATGTCTCCACTCGCAGAAAACCTCTCAAAACTCCGGCGTTCTGCAACACACTTCTGAGAGACTTGCTGCATGGATCTGACGCTCGATCAGGCCGCATCTGCGGTGGAACGCCACGATTGCCCGAAGTGCGAAGTCCCGGCTGGGAGTCCGTGCCGGACGATGGGCGGCAAGACCGCGGCGAAGTACCACACCGCCCGGTTCATCCTCGTGCCCAGGCTCCGCGAGGACCTGGAGGTGCTCGTGCCAGCCGACCGTGGCCCGGGCAAGCCGTGGCAACGGCGGCCAGCCCCGGTGCTCGCCCCGGCGCCCGAGCACTCCGCACCGCCGATCCGGATCGGGTACGCGCGCTGCTCGACCGCCGAGCAGGAACTGGAGGCCCAGCTCGCGGCCCTGCGCGCGGCGGGCTGTACGAAGGTCTTCCAGGAGAAGATCAGCACCCGCATCAAGCACCGCCCCCAGATGGAGGCCGCGCTCGCACTCGCCCGACAGTTCAAGGAGGCCGCCCCCGACCAGATGGTCATCCTGACCGTCCACGAGTCCAAGCGCCTAGCCCGCAACGCCGCCGAGCTCATGCAGATGTCCGCCGACCTGGAGTCCACCGGCATCCTGCTCGAACTCCTCACCGGCCCGATGACCGGCATCTACGACCCCAACGGCTTCGGCGCGATGTTCTTCGCGGTGCTGGCCGTCGCCGCCCAGCTCGACCGCAACTACATCCGGGAGAAGACCCTGGAGGGCCAGGTCACCGCCGCTGCCAAGGGCAACCACGGCGGCCGGCCGAAGGTCATCGACGACAACATGCTCACCTTCGCCATCGCGCTCAAGGACAAGGGCGTGCCCGTCCCCGAGATCGCCAGGAAGCTGGAGATCAAGACCGGCAAGAACGCTGGCAAGCACCCCTCGGTCGCCTCCGTCTACCGGGCACTCGCTGAAGCCGAGCAGACCGCGCCCGACGCACCGGCCGACGATGACCTATCCCAGCGCCCGGTGCGAGTGCGGATCCGCCGGCCCGGCGATTTGCTCACCCCGGAGGAGGCCGCGCTGCGCGAGCGCTTGGTCGCCCAGCGCACCGACCTCGACGCTGACGAGTACGAAGAGGTCGGCCAGTGATCCCGGGCCCGCACCGGGTCAGACCAAGATCACGTCATGGCCCCGCACGTACCTTGGCTGGACCCCCTTGGAGCTCGTGGACCGCATTGCGAACCGGAGCAGGAACAGGGCCGGCGCGGCCGGACGGCCGAAGAGCACCGGCCATCGGCAGCGACCAATTTGGTCGCTGCCCCCAGCTGG
>NZ_BAAALF010000237.1:0-10794 GCF_039528135.1 Kitasatospora nipponensis
CGGTCAGCCACACCGTGGCGCCGCGCTCGCAGGGACCGGCCACGGAGGCCGCCTCCGCGGCTCCCCCGGCTGCCGGGTCGGTGGCTGTGATCACGATCAACTCCAAAGGGGGAAAACTTCCTTGGGATCTTCCACGGGGTCCATGGGTGAGCGGTCGGGCTAGGGTCGTCCGCAGGCATGGCTGCGCCCCGGATCCGCCCGTCGGCTCATGCGCGGTGCAGGTGCGGCCGCGCCGACGGCAGCGCGACCCCGGAACTCTCCCCCGCCGGCCGGCGCATGGGAGGGACGGCGGTCTGCGTTCGGATGAGCGCCACCTGCTTCGGGCCCGTCGGGCCCTTCAGCACCGCCCCGGGCCCACCGGCACGACCCGGGACGCGATCGGGTACAGCGAGCCGCTCCCACCGGCTCCCCCGCCGCGTCTTCGGCCGTGCACGAGGAGTCCCCGCTCGCAGATCTGGCGCATGCGCTCCATCCGGTTCGAGCTGTCCCAAGCCGTGACGATCGCGGCCGTCCGCACGCACGCACCGACTCCCGAGGCTGCGGTGGCCGTGGTCCGATGGGTGAGGGTTCGGACGCCGGGGATCGGAGTTCGTGGTGGGGGCGGCCAAGCGAGGCTACGACACCGAGTCGAGGTGAACCACCGCCGCGTCATTGCCGGTTCACTCTCGCGAGTGGATCGGCGGCGACCGGCTCTCCTCGTCTGACAGGAGGGCACCGTACCCGATCGAACGTTCGGGGCCAAGGGGGTCGTCGCGCGGCCGGAGCGACCCCCCTGGGAGCCGCCCGCCGACGGCCGGCGCAGGGCGGAACCCGCAGGCGGCGCAGCGCGGATGCCCAGGCGGGGTTCCTGCGGACCGTGAAGGATTTACTTCGCGGATCCATTGACATGTACGCGCAACATGGGTTTAACCTGACGGTCCTTACTGCTCAGTAGTCTTCAGGTTGGACCGGATCGCGGGATGGCGCAATGGCGCCCCCGAGCAGCGAAGTGCGCGTCGCGCCCCACCGCCCCAGCTCATGCCCCAGCTGCACCATGATGCTTACCGGAGATTCCATGAGATCCAGCTGTTCGCTGACCGAGCCCGTCATCGGGATCACCCCGTTCCACTTACCGGACGCCGCGCTGGTCGAAGCGCTGTGCCATGCGGGCGCCGTGGGCGTGCTGGATCTGGGAACCGGTGACCGTCGAGCGCGCGAGGAACTCGCCCGGCTCCGGCAGGGCGCCCCGGACGGCTTCGGCGTCCGCGTGGCACCCGGGTGCCGAATGGCCGCCGAGGAGCTGCGCTCCGCGGACGGCTCCGGTCCCCGGCTCCTCGTGCTGGCGGTGGACACCCCCGGCTACGACATCGCCGTGCTCCGCGCGGAGTACCGGGTGCTCGCGGAGGTGACCGACCTGGCCCAGGCGTTGGCCGCGGTGCGCGCCGGGGCCCACGGGTTGCTCGCCCGCGGCTGCGAGGTCGGCGGCCGGGTCGGGGAGTTGAGCACGTTCGTGCTGCTCCAGCAGCTGCTGTCCACGGACGGGATCGACGTACCGGTCTGGGCCTGGGGTGGCATCGGCTCGCGCACGGCCCTGGCGGCGGTGGCCGGCGGGGCCGCCGGGGTGGTGCTGGACAGCCAGCTCGCCCTGTTGGCGGAGTCCGCGGTGCCGGAGCGGATCGCCGCACTCGTCCGCGGCATGGACGGCTCCGAGACCGTCGTGGCGGACGGGCGGCGCGTGTTGCGACGCAACCTGTCCGGCCCGGTCCCGCAGGAGGAGGTGGTCGTCGGGCAGGACGGTTTCCTCGCGGCGGCCTTCGCCGCGCGCTGGGGCACGGTCCGGGCGGCGGTGCACGCCGTGCGGCAGGCCGCCCGGGACGGCCTGGGCGCCGCCGCGGCACCGGGTTCGGCGGCGGCCCTGCTCGGCCCCGGGGCGCGGCTGGCGCAGGGTCTGGGCACGCGGCTGCCGGTGGTGCAGGGACCGATGACCCGGGTCAGCGACCAGCCGCGGTTCGCGGCCGCAGTCGCCGCGGCGGGCGCGCTGCCGTGCGTGGCACTGGCGCTGGCGGGGCCGGGGCAGACCCGCGAGCTGCTCGCCGGAACCGCTGCCGCCTCCGGTGGACTCCCTTGGGGCGTCGGCGTGTTGGGCTTCGCTCCGGAGGAGGTGCGGCGCGCGCAGCTGGCCGAGGTGCTGGCGGCGGGCCCCAGTCACGCGGTGATCGCCGGTGGGCGTCCGTCGCAGGCCCGGGTGCTGGAGGAGGCGGGGATCCGCACCTTCCTGCACGTGCCCTCGCCGGGGCTGTTGCGGCAGTTCCTGGAGGACGGCGCGCGCCGGTTCGTCTTCGAGGGGGCGGAGTGCGGCGGCCATGTCGGGCCGCGGCACAGCTTCCCGCTCTGGGAGGCGCAGTTGGCGGTGCTGGAGGAGTACCTGGCCACCGCGCCCGGGGCCCCGGCGGTGGAGGTGCTGTTCGCGGGCGGCGTGCACGACGCGCGCTCGGCGGCGATGGTGGCGGCGATGGCCGCACCGCTGGCGGCGCGCGGTGTCGCGGCGGGCGTGCTGCTGGGCACGGCCTACCTGTTCACCGAGGAGGCCGTGGCCTGCGGGGCGGTGCGGCCGCAGTTCCAGCGGCAGGTGCTGGCCGCGCACGGGACGCAGTTGCTGCAGACCGCGCCGGGGCACGCCACGCGCTGCGTGCCGAGCCCGTTCACCTCGGAGTTCCGCGAGACGCGCGAGCGGCTGCGGGCGGAGGGGCTGGCGGACCGCGAGGCCTGGGAGCGCCTGGAGCGGCTGAACGTCGGCCGGCTGCGGATCGCCGCCAAGGGCGTCGACCGGGTGGCGGGAACGCTGACCGCGGTGGACGAGCGGGAGCAGCTGGACCGGGGGATGTTCATGGCCGGGCAGGTGGCGGTGCTGCGCTCGGCCACCACGACGCTGGCCGCGCTGCACGAGGAGGTGGGCTCCGGGGCGGCCGACTTCCTGGCGGCCCGGGCCACCGAGCTGACGGACTCTCAGGAAGCCTCTACAGTCGGCGAGTCGGCATCTGCGCCGCTGGAGATCGCGGTGGTCGGCATGGCGGGCGTGTTCCCCGGAGCCCCCGACCTGGCCGCCTTCTGGGCGAACATCGTGGGCGGGGTGGACGCGGTGACCGAGGTGCCGCCCGAGCGGTGGGACCCGGCGCGGTACCACTCGGCTGACGGCGCCGCGGGCACGACTCCGTCCCGCTGGGGCGGGTTCCTGCCGAGGATCCCCTTCGACCCGCTGAGCTACGGCATCCCGCCCACCGCGCTGGGCAGCATCGAGCCGGTGCAGCTGCTGGCGCTGGAGGTGGCCCGCCGGGCGCTGCTGGACGCCGGGTACGACGGCGGCGGCCAAGGCAGCGCCGGACAGGGCGGCACCGGACAGGGCGGCGGCGGGCGGGCTTTCGACCGCGGGCGCACGAGCGTGGTCTTCGGCGCGGAGGCGGGCAGCGACCTGTCGAACGCGGGCGTGCTGTCCGCGGTGCTGCCCGCCTACCTGGACACCGTCCCCGAGGCGATCGCGCAGCAGTTGCCGGCGCTGACCGAGGACTCGTTCGCGGGCATGCTGGCCAACGTCATCGCCGGCCGGATCGCCAACCGGCTGGACCTGGGCGGCGCCAACTTCACCGTCGACGCGGCGTGCGCCTCCTCGCTGGCGGCGCTGGACGTGGCCTGCAAGGAACTGGTCACGGGCACCAGCGACCTCGTGCTGTGCGGCGGCGCGGACCTGCACAACGGGATCAACGACTACCTGCTCTTCGCCTCGGTGCACGCCCTCTCGCCGACCGGCCGGTCACGGCCCTTCGACGCGTCGGCGGACGGGATCGCGCTCGGCGAGGGAGTGGGCTGCCTGGTGCTGAAGCGGCTGGCCGACGCGGAACGCGACGGCGACCGGGTGTACGCGGTCATCCAGGGTCTCGGCAGCGCCAGTGACGGCCGGTCGCTGGGGCTGACGGCCCCCCGGCCCGAGGGGCAGCGGGCGGCGCTGGAGCGCGCCTACCGCGGCGCCGGGATCGGTCCGGCCGAGGTGGGGCTGCTGGAGGGTCACGGCACCGGCACCGTGGTCGGCGACCGCACCGAACTGGCCACCCTGAGCGCGGTCTTCACCGAGGCGGGTGCGGCGCCGCAGAGCTGCACGCTGGGGTCGGTGAAGTCGCAGATCGGCCACACCAAGTGCGCGGCCGGCCTGGCCGGGCTGATCAAGGCCTCGCTGGCGCTGCACACCGGTATCAAGCCCCCGACCCTGCACCTGGAGCAGCCGAACTCGGCCTGGGAGCAAGGCGTCAGCCCCTTCGTCTTCCACACCAGAGCCCGGCCGTGGGCGGCGCCGCCCGCCGAACGGGTCGCCGGTGTCAGTGCGTTCGGCTTCGGTGGCACCAACTTCCATGCCGTCCTACGGGGTTATGACGCTCCGGCGCCCGTCCACGGGCTGCAGCAGTGGCCCGCCGAGCTCTTCCTCTTCCGGGGCGCGGACCGCACCGCGGCGCTGCTCGCGGTGGCGGAGCTGCTGCGGCACGCCGAGGCGGACGGTGCGCCCTGGCGGCTGCGCGACCTGGCCCTGGCCGCCGCCGAGCGGGCGGAGACGGGGATCGGGCCGGTCCAGGTGGCGGTGGTGGCCTCCGACGTCGCGGAGCTGGCCGTGCTGCTGCGCCGGGCGACGGCCCAGGAGTGCGACCCGGCGGCCGGACTGCACCTGGCCGACCAGGACGGTCCGCTGCCGGGCGAGGTGGCGTTCCTCTTCCCGGGACAGGGCAGCCAGCGCCTGGGGATGTTCGCGGAGCTGTTCGCCGCGTTCCCCGGGGTGCAGCGGCATCTGCGGCCGGGCCTGCCGTACGCGCAGGCGCTGTACCCGCCGACGGCCTTCACCCCGCAGGAACGGGAGCGCCAGCGCGCCGCGCTGACCGACACCCGGGTGGCCCAGCCCGCGCTCGGCATGACCGGCCTGGCCGCCTTCGAACTGCTGGAGATGGCGGAGGTGCGACCGCAGCAGGCCGCGGGCCACAGCTACGGCGAGGTGGTGGCGCTGTGCGCGGCGGGCGCGCTGGCGGCCGAGGAGCTGCCCGCGATCAGCGCGGCCCGGGCGCGCGCGATCCTGGAGTCGGTCCCCGCGGGCGCCGACCCGGGGTCGATGGCCGCGGTGGCGACCGGGGCCGAGCAGGTCGAGCGGGTGCTGGCGGCCGGCGGACTGACGGGTCGGGTGGTGGTCGCGAACCACAACGCGCCCACCCAGACGGTCGTCTCCGGCGGGTCCCCGGACGTGGCGCAGGCGATGCGACTGCTCACGGAGGCCGGGTACGGAACGAAGCGGCTGCCGGTGGCCTGCGCCTTCCACAGCCCGCTGGTCGCGGGCGCGGGCGAGCGGTTCGCCGCCGCGCTGGCCGACCACCCGGTGCGCGGACCGGAGTTCGCGGTCTGGTCGAACCGCACGGCCGCGCGCTACCCGGTGGATCCGGCGGCGGTGCGCGAGGAGCTCGCCGCGCAGATCGGCGCACCGGTGCGCTTCGCGGAGCAGATCGAGGCGATGTACCGGGCGGGCGCCCGGGTGTTCGTCGAAGCCGGTCCCGGGTCGGTGCTGACCCGGCTGGTCTCGACGGTGCTGGGTGAGCGCCCGCACCGGGCGGTGTCGGTGGAGGGCCGCCGGGGCGGCCTGCCCGGCTTCCTCGACGCGCTGGCCGAACTGGCCGTGGCGGGCCTGCCGGTGCGGACCGGCCGGCTGCTGCGCGGGCGGGACGCGGTGGACGCGGGCCGGGCCGGGCCCGTGCGCCGGCCGGGCTGGACGGTGGACGGACACCTGGTGCGGACCGCCGACGGAGACTTCCTGCCCGGTGCGCTGGCGCCGGCCCGACCCGTATCTGGAGCCCTCATGACGGCACAGGAACAGCAGACGCACGGCCGGCAGCTGCCCGGGGATGCCCTGGTGTCGGAATTCCTGCGCAACAGCCGGGAGTTGATCGCGGCCCAGCGGGACGTGCTGCTCACCCACCTCGGCTCGACCGGCGGCGTTCCCACCGTCCCGGCCGCGCCGCACCCGGTGCCGGCGAGTGTGCCGGTCCCGCCCGCGGCGGCGCCGCTCCCCCGGGCGGCCGCCCCGCTCCCGCAGGCACCGTCGGCCGCCGAGCCGGCACCCACGGCACCCACGCAGGCGGAGCCCGCCCTCGGTGAGGCCGACGTGCTGCGCGCGGTGGTGGAGGTGATCAGCGAGCGCACCGGCTACCCGGCCGACATGATCGAGCCCGAGCTGGACCTGGAGGCGGATCTGAGCATCGACTCCATCAAGCGCACCGAGATCGTCGGCCAGCTCGCCCGCCGGCTGGCCGCCGGTGGGAGCGACGAGCTGGCCGGGCTCGAGGACGAGGACGTGGAGCAGCTCTCGCAGGCCCGCACCGCCGCCGCGATCACCCGGTGGCTCACCGACCGGCTGGGCGCCACCGCTCCCGCTCCCGGGAGCGCGCCGGCCGAGCAGCCACGGGATCCGGTGGCCCCCGCGGCGGCGGAGCTCCCCGATCCCTCGGACATCGTCGGGCACGAACCGGCCCGGCTGGAGTTCACCGCCCTGCCGCTGCCCGCACCCGCCACCGCGTCACCGTCCCTGTCCGGCCGGCGCTTCGCCGTGCTGGGGACGGACGGCGGCCCGGTCGCCGAAGCCCTGGCCGAGCGGCTGACGGAGGCCGGCGCGCAGCTGCTGAGGCTCGGCGCCGAGAGCGAACTGCGCCCGGCGGACGGCCCGGTGGACGGCGTCCTGCTGCTGGACCCGCTGCGCGCGGACGGCCCGCCGGTGCTGCCGGGCTGCGTGCCCGCGCTGCAGAGCGCCCTGGCCGGCACTCCCCCGCGCTGGCTGCTCGCCGCCCGCTCCACGGCACCCGGCGGCGATGGTCGCACCGACGGACTGCGGGGGCTGTTCCGCGCGTTGAGCCGCGAGTACCCGCAGACCACCGTCCGGCTCGTGGAGTTCGGCGACGGTCTCGACCCGGCGCGGACGGCGGAGGCGATCGTCGGCAAGCTGCTCGCCGAGGACCGCGAGCCGGTGGTGCGGCACGGTCGGGGCGGGCGCCAGGGGCTGGCGCTGGTGGAGCGCGGCCTGGGCGTGCTGGGCAGCACCGGCGCCGGGCCCGCGGGCGACGGTGTCGCGGAGGCCGCCGCACTGGGTCTGGACCGCGACTCGGTGGTGCTGCTGGTGGGCGGGGCCCGCGGGATCACCGCGCGCTTCGCCGCGGCGCGCGCGGCGGCCTCGCGCTGCCGCCTGGAGTTGCTGGGCCGCACCGCGCCGCCGCAGGGCGAGGAGGGCGCGGAGCTGGCCTCCGCCCGGGACCGCTCGGCGCTGCGGGCCGTGCTCTCCCGCCAGGGCGTGCCGCTGGCCGACGTCGACCGGACGGCGGGCCGGCTGCTGGCCGGGCGCGAGGTCGCCGCGACCCTCGACGAGCTCGCCGCGCTGGGTTCGCCGGCGCGCTACCAGGTCGTGGACGTGACCGATCCGGCCGCCCTGCGGCAGGCGGTCAAGGAGGTCCACGCGGGGTACGGCCGGCTCGACGGCGTCGTCTTCGCCGCGGGCGTGATCGAGGACAAGGTGTTCGCGCAGAAGGACTCGGAGTCCTTCCGGCGGGTCTTCGCCACCAAGGCCGAGGGGGCGCGCGCCCTGCTGGAGGCGCTGGCCGAGCTGCCGGCCGGACCGCGGTTCACCGTGCTCTTCGGCAGCATCGCCGCCGCGCTGGGCAACCGCGGGCAGGCCGACTACGCGGCGGCCAACGACGCCCTGGAGGAGTTGGGCACCCGCTGGTCGCAGCAGACCGGGCACCGGGCGCTGACCGTGCACTGGGGCCCGTGGGCACCGTCCGGGACGCACGGCGGCATGGTCTCGCCGGAGCTGGCCCACAGCTACGCCGGCCGCGGCGTGCGACTGATCGACCCGGCGGCGGGCACCCTGGCGCTGCTGCGCGAGCTCGCCTGGGGCGAGGAGTCCCTGCGCTCGGTGGTCTACACCGCCTCCGACTGGGAGGGGAAGCGGTGACAGGCCGTCAGCCGCCGCCGGTGGCCGTGGTGGGCATGGCCGTGCTGCTGCCGGGCGCCCCGGACCTCCAGGCCTACTGGCGGAACCTGGTGGGCGGCGTCGACGCGATCACCGAGGTGCCCCCCGGCCGCTGGGACGAGAGCTACTACGACCCGTCCCCCGCGGCCGGCCCGGCGCGCCCGGACCGGCTCTACTGCCGGCGCGGCGGCTTCGTGGACCAGGACGCCCAGGTGCAGCCGACCCGCTTCGGCATCGTGCCCACCTCGGTGCCCGGCACCGAACCCGACCAGCTGATCGCGCTGCAGGTCGCCGCCGCCGCCCTGGAGGCCGCCGGCGGACTGGACCGGCTGCCCGACCGCGAGCGGGTGGGCGTGGTGCTGGGCCGCGGCGGCTACCTCACCCCGGGCCTGGTCCGGCTCGACCAGCGGGTCCGCGGCGCGCACCAGCTGGTCCGCACCCTGGGCGAGCTGCTGCCCGAGCTGACCGCCGAGCAACTGGGCCGGGTCCGCTCCGCGTTCACCGACCGCCTCGGCCCGGACCGGCCGGAGGCGGCGATCGGCCTGGTGCCCAACCTGGCCGCCTCCCGGCTCGCCAACCGGCTCGACCTGCGCGGTCCCGCCTACACGGTGGACGCGGCCTGCGCCTCGTCGCTGATAGCGGTCGACCAGGCGGTCGGCGAGCTGGCGAGCGGGCGGTGCGACCTGGTGCTGGCCGGCGGCGTGCACCACTGCCACGACGTCACGCTGTGGAGCGTCTTCACCCAGCTGCGGGCGCTCTCCCGCAGCCAGCGGATCCGCCCCTTCGACCGCGGCGCGGACGGGCTGCTGATCGGCGAGGGCACCGGCATCGTGGTGCTCAAGCGGTTCGCCGACGCGCGCCGGGACGGGGACCGGGTGTACGCGGTGATCCGTGGCACCGGCGTGGCCGGCGACGGCCGCACCGCCGGGCCGGCCAGCCCCGACCCGGCGGGCCAGAGCCGGGCGGTGCGGGCCGCTTGGCGGGCGGCCGGGCTCGATCCGGCGGGCCGCGGCGCGCTGGGCCTGCTGGAGGCCCACGGCACCGCGACCCCGGCCGGGGACGCGGCCGAACTCGCCACGCTGGCCGAGGTGTTCGGCCCCGCCCCGACGGGCGCGGAGCGCGCGGTGCTCGGCTCGGTGAAGTCGATGATCGGCCACACCATGCCGGCCGCCGGCATCGCCGGGCTCGTCAAGGCGGCGCTGGCCGTGCACCACGCGGTGCTGCTCCCGACGCTGCACTGCGAGGACCCGCACCCGGCGCTGGCCGGCACCCGGTTCCGGACCATCGGCACCGCGCAGCCGTGGGAGAGCCCCGACGGCACGCCGCGGCGCGCGGGCGTGAACGCCTTCGGCTTCGGCGGGATCAACGCCCACGTGGTGCTGGAGCAGGCTCCGGACCCGGTGCGGGCGCGCCCGGCGGCCGTGCGGCCCACCCTGGTGGTGGCCGAGCCCGAACGGGTGCTGCGGCTCGCCGCCGACGGGCCCGAGCAGCTCGCCGAGCTGCTGGCGGCCGACGACCGGACCGTGATCGCCGCCGGTCTGGCGCAGCCGGACGCCCCCGCGCCACCGTGCCGGGTGGCGATCGCCGACCCGACGGCCAAGCGGCTCGCGCTGGCCCGCCGCGCGGTCTTCGCGGGGCGCCCCTGGCGCGGGCGCAACGACATCTGGTTCGCCCCCCGGCCGCTGCTCGCGGGCGAACCGGCCGGGCGGGGAGGCGAGGGAGGCCGGGCGGGCCGGGGAGGCCGGGTGGCCTTCCTCTTCCCGGGCCTCGAAAGCGAGTTCGCCCCTCAGGTGGCGGACGTCGCCGACCACTTCGGGCTGCCGCGCCCCGTCCTGGCCGGCGAGGTGGGCGACGTCGGGCGGCACGGCGCCGCGGTGGTGGCCGTCGGCCGGCTGCTCGACGCGGCGCTGCGCCGGATCGGCGTGCGGCCCGACGCCGTGGCCGGGCACAGCGTCGGCGAGTGGACCGCGATGGTCGCCGCCGGCCTGTACAGCGGCGCCTCGGTGGACGCCTTCCTGGAGTCCTTCGACCCCGACGACCTGCACGTCCCCGGTCTCGCCTTCGCCGCGCTCGGGACCTCGGCCGCCCGGGTGAACGAGGCCCTGGCGACGGTGGACGGCATGGCGCAGGTCGTCCTGTCGCACGACAACGCACCGCAGCAGTCGATCGTCTGCGGCCCCGAGGAACCGGTGGCGAGGCTGGTGCACCACTTCCGCGCCCACGGCGTGCTGGGCCAGGTGCTGCCGTTCCGCTCCGGCTTCCACACGCCGATGCTGGCCCCGTACCTGGCGCCGATCCGGCGGGCGTCCGAGCGGTTCGAGCTGCACCGGCCGACCGTGCCGGTCTGGTCCGGCACGACGGCCGCGCCGTTCCCCTCGGAGGAGGCCGGGGTGCGCGCGCTCTTCCTGCGCCACCTGGTGGAGCCGGTGCGCTTCGGGCCGCTGGTCGAGGCCCTCTACGCGGCCGGTTTCCGGGCCTTCGTCCAGGTGGGCACAGGGCAGCTGACCTCGCTGGTGGGCGACACGCTGGGCCGGCGCGAGCACCTGGCGGTCGCGGCGAACTCCCCGCACCGCGACGGGATGGCCCAGCTGCGCCGGGTCGCGGCCGCGCTCTGGGCGGACGGCGCGCAACCGCGCACGGCCGCGCTCCTGCCCGCGGGGAGCGGCACGACGGCGGCGGGCACGGCGGCGGCCGAGGCGGCCGAGCGGGTGCACCCGGCGGTGCGCCTGGACCTCGGCGGCGCCCTGGTCTCGCTCCGTGCGACCCCACTCCACGGG
>NZ_BAAALF010000238.1:0-10793 GCF_039528135.1 Kitasatospora nipponensis
CCGCCGGGCCGCCGGCCTGCCCGCCCAGTCACTCGCCTGGGGCCAGTGGGCCGAGCCCAGCGGCGTGACCGCCCACCTGACCGCCGCCGACCTGCGCCGCGCGGCGCGCGCCGGACTGCGCAGCATCTCCGCCGAGCGCGGCACCCGGCTCTTCGACCGTGCCGAACTGGACGGCGGCGCCTACCTGGTGGCGGCACCGCTGGACCTGACCGCGCTGCGCGGTCGCCCGGTCCCTGACCTGCTGCGCGACCTGGTGCCGGCGGTGCGCCGCACCGCGCGCGGCGCGGCCGGCACCGACCGGGCCGCGCTGCCCCGGCTGGCCGCCCTCAGCGGGCCGGAACGAGTGGCCGCCGTCCTGGAGTTGGTGCGCACCGAGGCCGCGGCCGTGCTGGCCACCGAGACCGCGGCGGTCACCGCGCCACGCCCGTTCAACGACCTGGGCCTGGACTCGCTCACCGCCGTCGAGCTGCGCAACCGCCTGACCGCCGCCACCGGCCTGCGGCTGGCCCCCACCATCACCTTCGACCACCCGACCCCGGCCGCCCTGGCCGACCACCTGGCCGAACTGGTCGGCGCCCAACAGGAGTCCGGCGCCGACCACGGTGCGCCGCCGGCCGGGTCCGGCCAGGGGGCGACGGCCGACGCGGAGGACCCGCGCCACCCGCTCTCCACCCTGTACCGCAGACTCGCCGCACAGGGCAGCTTCGCCGAGGCGTCCGCGCTGATCGGCGTGGCCTCGCACCTGCGGGCCCGCTTCACCGTCGAGGAGCGCGCCGAGCACGCCCCCGCGCCGCTCCAACTCGCCTCCGGGCCGGGCGAACTGGCAGTCGTCTGCTTCCCGGCGCTGAGCGCGATCTCCGGTCCGCACGAGTACGCCCGGCTCGGCCACGCCTTCCAGGGCGAACGGGACGTCTTCGTGCTCCCCTCGCCCGGCTGGGCGCCCGACGACCGGCTGCCCGACACCCGCGAGACCTTCCTGCGCCTGCAGACCGAGGCGGTGCGCCGGGTGGTCGGCGACGAGCGCCCGGTGGTCATCGTCGGCCGCTCGATGGGCGGTTGCGTGGCGCACGCGGTGACCGAGCGCCTGGAGCAGGAGGGGCGCGCGGTGGCGGGGCTGGTCCTGGTGGACGCCTACCCCATCGACAGCGCGGTGCGCGAGGGCATGGGCGACTGGTGGCTCACCGCCATGCTCACCGGCATGTTGGACCGCATCGAGCGCTACGACATGGTCTGGAGCGACGCCAGCCTGACCTCGATGGGCGGCTACAACAACGTCTTCGCCGACTGGCAGCCCGCCCCCGTGGCGGCCGCCATCCTGGCGCTGCGGGCCGACACCCCGCTGCGCGGCACCGTGCTGGATCCGACGGGCCGTCATGACTGGCGCGCCTACTGGCCGGTGGCGCACGAGGTGGCGGACATCCCCGGTGACCACTTCACCATCCTGGAAGAGCACACCCCGACGACGGCGGACGCCGTCCGGCAGTGGATCGAGAAGAAGGAGCAGTCATGGTCGACCCGGTAGGGCCGCACTCCCCGGCAGCGCCGCCGGCACCCGTCGTGCTGGTCACCGGCGCCGCCAGCGGCATCGGCGAGGCGACGGTGCGGCTGTACGCGGAGCGTGGGCACCGCGTGGTCGCCCTCGACGTGGACCGGCGCGGGCTGGAGCCGCTCGCCGCCCTGGAGGGGGTCGCCGTCCTGGTCGGCGACGTGGCGAGCGAGCAGAGCAACGCCGAGGCGGTCGCGCTGGCCGTGGAGCGCTTCGGCCGCCTGGACGCCGCGGTGCTGAACGCCGGGATCGGCGGCGCCGGACCGCTGGAGGCCCCGGGCGCGGTCGAGCGCTTCGAGCGGCTCTTCGCGGTCAACGTGCGCGGGGTGGTGCTCGGTCTGCGCGCCGCGCTGCCGGCACTGCGGGCGTCGGGCGGCGGGTCGGTGGTCGCCACCTCCTCGGTCTCCGGCCTGCGCGGTGACCCCGGCACCTGGGGCTACAACGCGACCAAGGCGGCGGTGATCAACCTGGTGCGGGCCGCCGCGATCGACTACGCGGCCGAGGGCATCCGGGTGAACGCCATCGCCCCCGGCGGCACCGCCACCGCGATGACGGCCGCCCAGGTCGCCGACCCCACCTTCTCCCGCTTCATCACCAGCCGGATCCCCGCCCAGCGCTGGGCGGACGCCCGGGAGCAGGCGGAGGTCGTCTACTTCCTGACCTCGCCGGCCGCCTCCTACGTGACCGGCGTGACGGTGCCGGTCGACGGCGGTCTGAGCGCGAACGGCGGCATCCTGCTGCCGCCCGCCGCCCGCTGACCCGATCCGTCGCCACCAGCCCCCCCACCTGTCCATCCCACTTCACCGTTCACTTCCACTCAAGGAGAGCCCACCGATGAGCATCGAAGCCAACAAGGCCCTGGTCCACCGCTACTACGACGAGCTGGTCAGCGGGCAGCGGATCGAGCTGCTGGCCGAACTGGTGGCCGCGGACGCCGCCGACGAGACCCGGGTCGGCGTCGGCGGCAGCGGCACCCTGGAGGACTTCCGCCAGCACCTGGAGGTCCTCTGGGCGAACGTGCCGGACGTGCGGGCCACCGTCGAGGACCTGGTGGCGGAGGACGACCGGGTGATCGCCTTCTGGCGGATCGAGGGCACCCACGCGGGCCCGATCTTCGGCGTCCCGGCCACCGGGCGGCGCTTCACCGGCCACAGCATCAGCACCCTGACCATCCGCGACGGCCAGGTGGTCCGCTACAACGTGCTGCCGGACCGGCTGGGCATCGTGCAGCAGCTGGCCGCGGTCGCGGTCTGACCGCACCGCCGCCCCCGGGGCCCGCCCGGCCTGCACGGCCTGGCCGGGCCCCGCGCGGTTCCCGTCCCACCATCCGACCGCCCAGCCCGCCCACCGAGGAGCACGCACCCCGATGACCGCCGACCCGACCCCCGCCGAGCTGACCCCCGCCGAGACGGAGCAGATCCGCCGCCTGCTGGCCCTCTTCGCCCACGTCTTCGACAACGGCGACACCGACGCGCTCGACCAGGTCTTCGCCGAGCACGGCAGCATCGAGCTGGCCCGCACCGGAGCCCGCTTCGAGGGCCTGGAGGCGATCCGCACCTTCAACCGCCGGCTGGGCGAGCACTCCCCGGACCACCACACCCTGGACACCGTGCTGACCCCCGAGCCGGACGGCACCGTGCGCGGCCGCAGCCGCTACCTGGCGATCCTGCCCGACGGCAGCGTGCACAACGGCGACTACCTCGACACCATCGTGCGCACCCCGGCCGGCTGGCGGATCGCCGCCCGGCGCTCGGTGCCGCGCTACCCGCTCGCCGCGGCCGGTCAGTAGCACCGGTCACAGCGGTGGTCAGTAGCGCTGTGCCTGCGCGAGCCGCGCCGTGAGCGTCTGGCCGGAGTCCTTCTCGGTGTAGACGAGCGGCTGCGTGGTGGCACCCGCCGCCAGCTGCTCGGCACCGACGATCGAGCTGTCCACCACCTGACCCGCGGGGTCGACGAAGTCGACCTTCACCGCGTAGGACGCCGTGGCACCGGTGCTGTTGGTGATCGTCACCACGGCCGCGTTGAGCCCGTTGGCGTGGGTCCTGGGGACCCCGGTGAGGGTGACGTCGGAGACGGCGTTGCCGGTCCCCGACACGCCGGCCAGCACCGTGGTCGCCTGCTCCCGGCCGGCCGAGACCTGCGCCGACACCGAGGCCTCGAAGGACGCCGCCGCGGACGAGACGGCGGGCGCCGCCGACGAGGCGGCCGAGGCCGCGGCGGAGGCGTGCGACGCCAGCGCGGACGGTGGCTCGCCGGAGAACGAGGCGGTGTTCGGCGAGAAGCTCGACGAGGCCGCGGAGGGGGTGCTGCTCTTCGACGAGGAGCTGCACGAGGCCAGCGCGAGCGAGCCCGCCACCGCGGCGCAGGCCAGCAGCAGGGCCGGCCAGGTCCTGGCCGGCCGCGGGGTGTGGGGGTAGGTCCGGTTCATCAGCGTCCGTCCGTCGTCGGGGGCGGGGTCGGTGGGCCCCGGCCCGGTGCGCGTCTTGCTCCCGTCCACCACCCTGACCTCGGCCGCCGAACCCGGCGACCCCTGCTGACCTGTTCGGTGGCACCCCCCGTCGGCACTGGGCTCCCTCACCCGGTCGACACGGGGCTCACGCCAAAGTGAACGCAAGGAGTGGAGCCCAGCGTGTCGGTGAACCGGCGCGTTCGAACACGGCCGTTTTCTTCGCTTTTCCGCGCGAAATCACCTCGTTTTGTTTGGCGATCGAAGATCGCCGCTGTGACGAGGGGGGTTCCCTTCTCCGTAGTGGCGTTGAGCGTGTGAGGCAGTCGATGGGGGAGCGAGTCGGCCAGTGGCATTCCCTGATGGATCGACAAACATGGCATGCGCCCGCCGGCGGGATGCAGTTTATCGAGTCCTGGATGGCAAGGTGGCGGCAGTTCTTGGACCTATGACTCAAACTCATCCGACCTCGGCATGGTCAACCTGAATCCTACCTTGATATCGGGCTCCATATCAAGGTACTCTGCCTCAATTGTATATACGTGATGGCGGCGTGTGGTAATCTTTGGGGCGGGCCCATTGATAATGTCCATTCGCGGCTCTTCCTGGAGTTTGCACTCTTTGGCGAAGGTGATGGTTGCTTTGAGGCGCTTAATGCGACGCCTTGGCATCCATTCAAAGTCCTCCGCCCCGTCCCCGCGAAGCAGGGCGGCAGAATATGCCGGCCAGCTCCAAGAAACCTGGACCCCTCGGGCGTCATGGGCCGGCACCGGGTCGGGAAAGTGAACAAATATCCGATTCTTGTTCCCGTCCCAGCGATCCGTTACGTCGTACCTAAGTCCCTGACGCTTTGTGTGGTCATCGAAGGCGTGAGCGTACGATCTGACGCGCCTGCGAGCGCGGTCGGTAACATTTCCAAGCGTCTGGTACGCCGCATTCCAGCACGAGTACAGGGGTGAATCGCCGACCCTGATGGTGAGCCAACGATCAATGGTCGTGTCCCCGCCTTTGGAAACCTGAACTTCTTCCTCCCAGTCCTCGATCCAGAAGGCCCCTGGTCCGCTTTCATTCATGACGCGGGCGGCATAGCGATTTAGTACCCTGGCACGTTCCTCGACGAGTGCTCGAGTCTGACCCAGTCGCAACGCGTAGTAGCCGACCGCAATGAAGAGGAGGGCGCACGCGACGCCTCCACCGATCCATTGGGCGACGGCCAGCCCCACGACTCCGAGCGGGACGAGAATTAATAGCAGACTGAGCGTGCCGGTAATTGGTGTCAGGAAGGCATACTTCCCCTTGCGCTGTAGTAAGTCGTCAACCCAGTCGGTTAATGCGTTCTGCAACGTGCTCGCCTCCGATGGGAAGCTCGTGTGACTGTAACTACAGCTGCAGTGTCCTATTCTTGGCGACCGCTGTCCGGTGACTCCACTGCACCGGGGGTACGGTTGGTGGCTGCTTGCAATTGGGCTTGAAGAATATACCGCTCCTCGACGTGGGTCGAAATGCATACCCATTCAGCGTGCAGGACTTTGCTGGGTAGTTCCAGTCGGAATATTCAAGTGGATTGAGGGTCGAGGCGCCTCCTCTGAGTGGCGCGCCTCTTTGCGAGGTCACGGTGAATTCACTCACCCTCTTGCCGCATAACTCTGCTTGGCTCGTGCCTGTGACTCACCAATCAGGCTGTCTCGCGGTGTTGTCGGGCCGGTTCGTGGTTTGCGTATCAGTGCAACCCGAGTGAGCATTTTCCGCCGTACTTCCACCCTGCGCCCAGGGAGGCACTGAGCACAACCCCAAACAATCTATTGAAAGATCAAGGAGGTGCGGACCATGACTGCGTTGATGCCGGGGCACAACATCCGGAGTCGTTCTTCTGGCGGCTACCTCTCGCACGGTCCGACGTTGGGCGGGTGAGGATCGGTTGCATGGCTTTCCGACGCAGTTTCGGCGTGAGCGCGTGGGCGGGGGAAGCGATTGGCTCATGGGCATGCTCTCGGCGCTGGAGCGATGGCAGGGGCGGTCGACCTCGGTGCACTTGAGCTTCCGGGCGTGGCAGGCGCCCGTTCGCGGAATCGCGCCGGGCCCATCCTGACCCGTTCGGCGTAAGGGGTCGGCTAGGGGTTGCCTAGGGGTCCGGGGGGCCGGGGCGGTGGCTAGTTTTCTGGCTGTTCACCCCGCTCTTCCCCTCCTCACCGGAACGGACCCCGCAGCATGCCCAGAACCGGGCCCCGGCCCCTCGCCCTGCTCGCCGCCCTCACCACCGGGACCCTGCTGCTCACCGCGTGCGGCTCGAACGGGACGTCCCCGAGCAAGAGTTCCGCCGCGGGCAAGCCGGTCCAGGGCGGCTCGCTGAGCTACGCGACCGACACCGAGCCGATCTCCTTCGACATCCAGGTCAGCCAGCAGGACATCACCGGCGCGATCCAGCGCAACGTCTTCGACTCGCTGGTGCACCAGGACGCCAAGGGCGACTTCCAGCCCTGGCTGGCCAGCTCCTGGGAGATCTCGCCGGATCTGAAGACCTACACCTTCCACCTGCGCGACGACGTGAAGTTCACCGACGGCACGGTCTTCGACGCCGCCGCCGTGAAGGTGAACTTCGACCGGATCGTGGCCAAGGAGACGAAGTCGCAGTACGCGGCCAGCCTGCTCGGGCCCTACACCGGCACCGAGGTGGTCGACGCGCACACCGCCAGGGTCACCTTCTCCGAGCCCTTCGCCCCGTTCCTCCAGGCGGCCAGCACCACCTACCTCGGCTTCTACTCGCCCAGGACGATCGCCGAGAACGGCAGCAAGCTCGGCGCCGGCGGCGCGGTCGACGTCGGCACCGGCCCGTTCGTCTTCACCAGCTACACCAAGGGCCAGAGCGCGGTCTTCTCGCGCAACCCGGACTACCACTGGGCGCCCCAGGGCGCCGACCACGACGGCGCGGCCTACCTCGACAAGCTGACCATCCGGTTCCTGACCGAGGACTCGGTGCGGCTCGGCGCCCTGCAGAGCGGGCAGGTCCAGGTCGCCGACCCGATCCCGCCGGCGAACGTGCAGAGCGTGCGCGCCGACTCCCGGCTGCAGACCATCTCCACCGACGCCCCCGGCGCCAACTACGGTCTGGTGCTCAACACCACCAAGGCCCCGCTGGACGACCCGCTGGTGCGCAAGGCGGTGCAGCGCGGCATCGACATCGGCACCGACGTCAAGAGCATCTACTTCGGCGTCTTCCAGCGGGCCTGGAGCCCGGTCTCGCCGACCACCCCGTACTACGACAAGGCCCTGGAGAACTCCTGGCCCTACGACCCGGCGGTCGCCGACAAGTCGCTGGACGACGCGGGTTGGACCGCCCGTGACCCCGAGGGCTACCGCACCAAGAACGGCCAGCGGCTGACCCTGGAGTGGCCGTTGCCGCCGGCCGAGTACGTCCGCGAGCAGCGTGACATCCTCGGCCAGGCGATCCAGGCCGACCTCAAGAAGATCGGCATCGAGGTCACCCGGCCCCGGCAGGACATCGGCACCTACATCGCCAACACCTACGGCGGCAAGGAGCACATCGCCGACTACAGCTGGGCCCGCTTCGACCCGGACGTGCTGCGGCTGTACTTCAACAGCTCCAGTCAGCCCGCCAAGGGCGGCCAGAACGCCACCTTCTACCAGGACAACGACCTCGACACCTGGACCGACGCCGGCAAGGCCACCCTGGACAAGACGATCCGCCAGGACGTCTACACCAGGACCCAGCAGAAGGTCACCGACCTGGCCCTGATCGTGCCGCTCTACGTGCACACCGCCGTGGCCGGCGCCACCAGCCAGGTGCACGGCCTGAAGGCCGACCCGAACACCTGGCTGACCTTCTACGACACCTGGCTCGGCAATTGACATGACGGTCCGTGACGACGTGACGATCCCCCGGGTGCTGCGTGCGGTGCTGAAGCGGCTGGCCGGGGGGCTGGCGGTGCTGCTCGGGGCCGCCACCGTGGCCTTCATCGCGCTGCAGCTGATCCCGGGTGACCCGGTCACGGTGATGCTGGGGCCGGGGACCGCCGCCACCCCCGAGGTGAAGGCGCAGATCCGGGCCCAGTTCGGGCTCGACCGGCCGATCCCGCTGCAGTACCTGCACTACCTGGGCCGGCTGCTCACCGGCGACCTGGGGGAGTCCTACCAACTGCAGCGGCCGGTCGCCCAGTTGATCGGCGACCAGCTCTGGCCCACGGTCCAACTCGCCTCCGCCGCCCTGCTGCTGGCGCTCGTGCTGGCCGTCGCCGCCGCGGTGGCGACGGCCGGGCGGCGCCCGGCGCTGCGCTCGCTGGCGATCCTGGCCGAACTGCTCACCGTCTCCAGCCCCTCGTACTGGATCGGCATCCTGCTGCTGACCGTCTTCTCCTTCCAGTGGCAGGTCTTCCCGGTGGCCGGCGACCAGGGACTGCCCGCCCTGGTGCTGCCCGCCCTCACGCTGGCCCTGCCGCTGACCGGGGTGCTGGCCCAGGTGCTGCGCGAGGGACTGGAGAGCGCCCTGGAACGCCCGTTCGCGCTCACCGCCCGGGCCCGCGGGCTCAGCGGCACCGCCGTGCTGCTGCGGCACGCGCTGCGACACGCGGCGGTGCCCGCCGTCACCCTCACCGGGTGGCTGACCGGCTCGCTGCTGGGCGGGGCGGTGCTGGTGGAGATCGTCTTCGGTCGCCCGGGCATCGGCGCGCTGAGCCTGCAGGGCACCACCAACAAGGACATGCCGCTGGTGATCGGCCTGGTGCTGCTCTCCGCGCTGGTCTTCGTGGTCATCTCCACCCTCGTCGACCTGCTGTACCTCCTCATCGACCCACGCCTCAGGACCGGGTGAACCGCCATGGCCCAGACCCTCACCACCGCGGTCGCGCGGCCCCGCCGCCGCCCCCGGCCGCGGCCGGCCGCCGGGCTGCCCACCCTGGTGCTCGCCTCGGCCGGCCTGCTGCTGGTCGTGCTGGCGGCGCTGGCACCCGACCTGCTGACCGGCGCCTCACCGGTCACCACCGACCCGGTGCACGCGCTCGCCGCGCCCAGCGCCGCGCACTGGTTCGGCACCGACCAGCTGGGCCGCGACCTGTTCGCCCGGGTGCTCTACGGCGCGCGGCCCTCGCTGCTGCTCGGCGCCGGCTCGACCGTGCTGGCCGTGGTCGGCGGCGCGCTGCTGGGCCTGGCGGCCGCCCTCGGCGGGCGGGTCACCGACCAGCTGCTGATGCGGCTGGCCGACGTGCTGCTCGCGCTGCCGCCGATCCTGCTGGCGCTGCTGGCCGTCACCGTGCTGGGCACCGGCGCCGTCAACGTGATGATCGCCATCGCGCTCGCCTTCGTGCCCGGCTACGCCCGCCTGGTGCGCGGCGAGGCGCTGGTGGTGCGGCGCGCGGGATACGTCGAGGCGGCGGTGGGACTCGGCCTGCCCAGGCCGCTGTTGATCGTGCGGCACATCCTGCCCAACGCGGTGGGCCCGCTGCTGGTGCTCGCCACCGTCGGCTTCGGCTCCTCGCTGATCGCCGCCTCCGGCCTGAGCTTCCTGGGCCTGGGGCCGCAACCGCCCTCCCCCGAGTGGGGGTCGATGCTCTCGCAGGGACGCGGCTTCCTCGCCACCGCCTGGTGGGTCGGCCTCTTCCCGGGCGCCGCCATCACGTTGACCGCCCTGGTGGTCAACGCCGTCGGCCGCCGGCTGCAGGCCCGCTTCACCCGGAGGACCGGCTGATGACCCTGCTCACCGTGGACGGCCTGGACGTCCGCTTCGACGAGGCCCACGCGGTGCGCGGCGTCTCCTTCACGCTGGACCGCGGCGAGTGCCTGGCCGTGGTCGGCGAGTCCGGCTCCGGCAAGAGCGTCACCGCCCGCAGCCTGCTGGGTCTGGCCGGCGCCCGGGCCACGGTGACCGCCCGCCGGCTCGACTTCGACGGCCAGGACCTGACCGCGCTGAGCGAGGCCCAGTGGCGCGCGGTGCGCGGACGGCGGATCGCGCTGGTCCTCCAGGACGCGCTGGTCTCGCTCGACCCGCTGCGCACGGTGGCCGCCGAGGTGGCCGAGCCGCTGCGCACCCACCGCCTGGCACCGCGCGCCGAACTGCCCGCCCGGGTCAGCCGGTTGCTGGAACAGGTCGGCATCCCCGAGCCCGCGCTGCGCGCCGCGCAGTACCCGCACCAGCTCTCCGGCGGGCTGCGCCAGCGCGCCCTGATCGCCTCCGCGCTGGCCGCCGAGCCGGAACTGCTGATCGCCGACGAGCCGACCACCGCACTGGACGTCACCGTGCAGGCCCAGGTGCTCGACCTGCTGGACGCGCTGCGCGGGCAGGGCACCGCGCTGCTGCTGATCAGCCACGACCTGTCGGTGGTGGCCCGACTCGCCGACCGGATCGCCGTGCTGTACGGCGGGCGGATCGTGGAGAGCGGGCCGGCGCGGCAGGTGCTGGAGGACCCCCGGCACCCGTACACCCGCGCGCTGCTGGCCGCGGTGCCCACCGGCGCCAGCCGGGGCAGCCGGCTCTCGGCGCCGGGCGCGGGCGCGGGCACGGGGACAGAGGTGACGGTGGGGGCGGGGCCGGACGGCTGCCCGTACGCCGCGCGCTGCGCCGCCGCCGACGACCGCTGCCGCGCGAGCCTGCCGGCGGTGGCCGAGGACGGCGCGCTCTGCTGGCACCCCGGGACGGAGGGAGCACCCGTCATCGCCGCCGCCGTCACCACGGTGACCGCTCCGGCTCCCGCCGTGCCGCCCGCCGCCGCACCGCTGACCGAGGCCGACCGGATCGGCAAGACCTTCCGCGCCCCGGACGGCAGCGCCCACCACGCCGTCCAGGACGTCTCC
>NZ_BAAALF010000239.1:0-10738 GCF_039528135.1 Kitasatospora nipponensis
CCCGGCGCGGATCGGTGGTCGGGGACATGGTCGGGATCACCTCCTGCTCAACCGGAGCCAGCCCCGAGCGGGCACCGGCCGGGTACCGGATTCACTCGGCGGGCTGACATGAGGCCAATCGAACGCTTGTACGAAATACTAGAGCATGCCCTCCTCCGCTCCTGTGCCGCAGCCTCCCGCCGGCCGGCCCCACGGCTGGTTGGACGCCGAGGTGCTCTCGGAGCGGGAACTCGCGGCGGTGGCTGCCGACGCGGTGCGGGCAATGGGGCACTGGGCCTCGAGAGGGTGGCGGTCTCGGCGAAGCTGGCCACGGTGAGGTGGCAGGCCCTCGACCAGCTGCGATCCGGCACCCTGACGGCCATCGATGTCCACGTCGGACCTGCCCCCGTGGTCCGCGTGACGGGACCGCCGTGACCTGGCCCTGATCCACGAGGTCACCGGCGGCCAGTGGGGTGCCGGCCGCGATGCACGCGGCAAGACCGTGTACGCCGACCTGACGATCCCGCCCGGCGCGCCCCCGCGTCCACGTGATCCACCGTCGCCACCAGCGACACCGTAGGCCACCTGACCAGCACGAGGAGGAGAAGGACGATGCCCAACGAGAGCACGAAGACACCGCAGCAGCAGACGACCGCACAGCAGCTCCAGGACCTGCACGCCCAGGTGGTGACGTTCTACAAGGACGGGCACTCGGTGGAAGCCACCGGGAAGAGGTTCGACAGGTCATACGGCTGGGCACACCGGATTCTGGCCGAGGCCGGAGTGCTGCGCCCGCACGGTCGCCGACCCGTCCCCGTCCCCGACGCCGTCGTCAAGACCGCCCCGGAGCACGTCTGCTCCTGACCCGAGCGCCGACAAGGTCTCGTTCTCCGCAGGGGAGAGCGAGACCCTGTCACGTGTGTGCACCCTGGCGGAGCCGTCAGGCCGACCTGGCGAGTACCACGTCGGCGCGGTGGAGGAAGTCGCCGACGGCCGGCTCCTTGCGCCACGGGTCGAACGCGCGGGTGAGGTCGCGCAGGTATCCGTGCGCCCGCTCCGAGCGGACCCGACCCAGGATCTCGATCGCGCGCTCGCCGTAGACCAGGCCCTGGTCCAGATTGCGGCCCTGGAGGTGCGCGGTGCCCAGTACGGTCATGCGGATGCCGACGGCCCGGGTGAAGACCTGCTGCGGCATCGCCTCCGCCTGCAGGTCCCAGCGCAGCGCGGCGGCCGGCTCGCCCAGGTCTCTGGCGATCTCGACCGCGTCCGCGCTGATCCGCTCCAACGTCAGGTAGGCCAGCCAGTCGGGGTCCCGGGAGTCGGACCGCACCGACTCCAGAAGGCGCACGGACTCGCCGAGCGCCCGCCAGGCGGCCTTCGCGTCACCGAGCTTGCCGTACGCCCGGGCAGTGGCCAGCTGGGCGAACGCCAGCACCCGCGGGCCCGCGACGTGGCGCGCCTTGTCGTAGGCGCCCTCGGCCATGTCCACCGCGGCGTCCGGGTAGCCGCGCAGCAGCGCCTGGAGCCCCATCGTGCTCAGCACGTAGCACCCCGTCTGCAGGTCGCCGGAGGCCTTCGCCAGACGCAGCGCCTGGACGAAGCCGCGCTGGGCGCGGGGGTGATGGCCGGCGTCGAAGTCCGCCCACGCCTCGACCCGGGCCAGCTCGGCGACGACGTTGAACAGCTCCCGGCCGACGCCCTCGGTGAACGTGCCGGCGAGCAGCGGGGCGGCCCTGGTGTGCAGGCACTCGGAGACGGCGGAGATCTGCCAGGTGCCACCACCGAACTTCGAGTCCCAGGCGCGGGCCTCCTCAGCGGCGGACCACAGCTCGGCCAGGTCGCCGGCACCGACCTGGCGCCGACCGCCCTGGTGCGGGATCTGGGGATCGGCGGGGACGGAGAGGTAGCGCATGACGGGGGTGGTGAAGGCGGAGATAGCGAAGGGGCCCTGGGTCATGAAGTCTCGGCGGCGCACAGCACTCCAGTATTCGGTAGCGACGCGCAGCGCGTCTGCCGGTTCCCTGGAGAAATCCAACCCGACCTGACGGGCCGTCAGCTTCGGGCGCGCCCAAGCCGATCTCCTCGAGGGTGACCGGCCGGCCGAGCCGTTCGCCCAGCGCAGCGGCCAGACAGCGCGGCGCCCTCCGAACTCTGACCCACTCCGAGGCTCGGTTCGATTCCGACAGCACGACCATGCTCGAACAGGTCACGGCGGACGTTGTTCCTGGTCATGGAGTTGGTTCGCGGTCGCAACCTGGGCCAAGTCCTGCACGAGGACGGCGTCCCGCCCATCGGACAGGCCGTGGAGTGGGTCGCGCAGACTGCCGATGCCCTCGCGGCCGCGCACGGGGCCGGGATCGTGCACCGGGACCTGAAGCCGGCGAACATCATGCTCACTGATGCCGGGGCGGTGAAGGTGCTCGACTTCGGCATCGCCCGCCGCCTGGAGACCAGCGACCTGACCAGCACCCAGATCATGGGAACGCTCGCCTACATGCCGCCGGAGCGGTTCAACACCGGCCACCAGGACGCACGAGGCGACCTCTACTCCCTCGGTTCCGTCCTGCACGAACTCCTGACTGGCGAGACGCCCTTCGGTGACCTGCTCACCACAGCCCTGATGTTCGCCCATGTCCAACGAATCCCCGATCCCCCAGCACCCGCCGCCCCGACGTTCCCCTGCCCCTTGACGCGCTCGTGGCCGAACTCCTCGCCAAAGACCCTGATCAGCGTCCCGTCGGCGCCGAGGAGCTTCACAGCCGCCTCAAAGCCCTCACCCCACCCGCGACGACACCGACCGGGCAGACGGCACCCACGGTCCCCGCACGGCGGCAGCCGCAACCCGCTCCACCCGCGTTGGCCCCAACACGGGTCGACCACGGCCCGGTGCAGGCAGCCGAGAGCCTACGGCCCCACCCGGCTCAGGCAACACCCGTCGTGGCGGGCTCCGGCCGGCCAAGCGAAGGGTCGATCGCGCGGCCCATCGCACCTGGCAGCACCACCGAGCTGCCGACTCCTGACGTTCCCCTGACCGAAAACGCCGAAGCGGCAATAGGTGGCACGCACCCTGCGCCATCCAGGTACGGCTGGGTGAAGCCGCCACGCCCCTGCACCTGGCGTCCGTGCACCTGGGCTCACGTTCTCCCGAGCGCCGACAGATCGAGGCCCGCTCAATGACGACATGGCAGCGCCCGGGACTCGCTCTGCTCCTCGGCGGCGACTTCAACAGCTACAGTCGCTCGGGCCTGGAACAGCAGCCCTTCCCGGACTGGGACGAGATGCAGGACCGCTGCCACACCGAGCACCGGACCCGTGGCGGCGTCGAGACCGACACCGAGCCGGACCGGATCCTCACCGCGGTGGATATCGACGATCTGGCAGTGCACGCCGCCAGACACCTCGGGCAGCACGAAGCACCCGCACCTACCGCCAGACCAGCGGCAGGGACCGCCGCAGCGAAGCGACCAGCAACGAGCCTCCCGCTCCCTGCTCCCCGCATTGCGCAGTTTCAAGGTTCTGCCCATGCCGGAGTTCAGCGATCACGCCCTGACCCTGTCCGTTTGGGACGAGGACGCTCTCCTGCACAGGCTCTATCGCCACATCCAGTTCGACTACCGAACTGCGGCCTGAACTCGGGACACAACCCGCCTGCATCGCCGACACGAACCGAGGTAGCACACCGGTCGTCCCCTCCGCCACGGCTGTGACGGACCGAGTCAGTAGCCCAGGATGGAGAGACGGTTCCGTCGGAGGTGGTCACGTCCCAGCCGCGGTCAGCGACTGGGACGGGCAGGACCACGTCGAGCCGGGCCGTGGCGCGGGCCTGCCAACCGGGCCGGGCGACTTCCTCCTTCGTCTTCGGCCTCTGCGCCGGCTACGGGGTGATGACGCCGGCGTTGGCGGTGGAGGGCAGCAGGTTGGCGGTGCCGGCGAAGGTGGCGGTGTAGCCGCCGTTGGCGAGGATCACCGGGAAGGTGATCGCCTCGGAGAGCTTGGCGGTGCCTTGGGCGTTGGTGACGGCGGTGCCCAAGGTCCGGTTGCCGGTGCTGAAGGTGATGGTCTGGCCGGGCACCGGCAGTCCGGTGACGAGGTCGACCAGGATGGCGTTGAGGAACGGGTAGAACACCTGCGGCGGGAACAGCTTGGACAGCGCCGGGGTCGCGGTCAGCGAGGTGGCGTCGGCCAGGTAGGTGAAGCCGTTGACCAGACTGGCGGTGCCACTGGGGGTGGCGACGGTGACCGTGGCCGGTCCGGCCGCCTCGGGCGGGGTGGTGGCGGTGATCTGCGTGCCCGCGGCATTGACGACGACGTTGGTGGCGGGGTTGCCGCCGATGGTGACGCTGGCGCCGGTCAGGTTGGTGCCGGTGATGGTCACCACGGTGCCGCCGGTGGCGGATCCGTGGTTGGGGCTGATGCCGCTCAGCGTGGGCGCGCCTTGGAAGACGCTGACGCTGTTCGCCCCGAAGTTCGCGACGTAGACCTTGCCGTTGGGCGCGACCGCCACGTCGATCGGCTCGGTGCCGACCGGGATGGCAACGCCCACCACGGTGTTGGTGGTGGTGTCGATCACCGTGACGTCGTTGGCCCCGAGGTTGGCCGTGTAGGCGAGGCCGTTGGGGGCGACCGCGATTCCCCACGGGTTGGCGCCGACGGGGATGCTCGGGACCAGGACGGTGTTGGTGGTGGTGTCGATGACCGTCACGTTGCTGGATGCGATGTTGGCGACGTAGGCGTTGCCGTTGGGGGCGATCGCGATGAAGTTCGGCTGGGTGCCGGCGGGGATGGCGGTACCCACCACGGTGTTGGTGGTGGTGTCGATCACCGTGACGTTGTTCGACCCTCGGTTGGCGACATAGGCGTTGCCGTTGGGGGCGACGGCCATTCCGACCGGGTTGGAGCCGACGGCGATGGGCCCGCCCGTGACGGTGTTGGTGGTGGTGTTGATCAGGGACACGCTGTTCGCGAAGAACTGGCTGACATAGACGTTGCCGCTGGGAACGACCGCCGCCGCGGCCGGACCGCCGGACAGCGGGATCGGGACGCCCACGAGGGTGTTGGTGGCGGTGTCCAGCACCGACACGTTGGCCGAGCCGTTGTTGGGGATGTAGGCGTTGCCGTTGGGGGCGATCGTCAGCCAGCTCGGGGTGGTGCCGCCTTCGGGGATGCTCGGGATGGTGACGGTGTCGGTGCTGGTGTTGATCACCGTCACGTCGTTCGAGCCGCTGTTGGCGACGTAGAGGTCGCCGCCGGGGGTGAACGCCAGCCCGACAGGACTGGTGCCGACAGTGATCGTCTGCTCTTCGGGACCTGCCGCCGCCACCTGGCCGGTGACAGCGGGGCCAAGAGGGCTGGGTATCGGCAGCAGTTGCTGCGCTGGCGTCTGAACGTCCGTACTCATGCGGACCCCTTCGGTAGGGGCTACCCTCGTCCCGTCGAGCCGTCGTGTAGAACTCGTCCAGGACCGCAGATCCCGTCCTCGGGCACATTGACGACCGACCGCACACTGGGCAAAGCCACGGGCCGCTCACCCTGAGGAGGGATAGGCAGCCCGGCGGTTGAATTAACCCTTTCATCCCCGCAACGCCGGTGGGTGAAACGCCACTTCGTACCGAAAGTGCGGAATCCTCACAGAAGTCATTGGCCTGATCCCAGCTTTGACTGCCACCGCTGCGAGTCAGCTTGAGAACTCCCGTTCGAGTTCATTTGTAGCCGAACTTTGCCGGGCGCTGGAGGTAACCTATGGCGAACTTCCCGCCCTGAGCGGGCATTTGATATGAAAAGATTACCCGCTATGTTCTAGTGCATGCCTCGCCAGGTTGGTGTGCTCTCGTCCGTTATGCGCTTGGCGAGGCCGTCGATCGAGGTGATGTGGATCATAGCCTCGGAGCTGGCTGGAGAGCCTCGCAGTCGCGGGCGAGGTGCCGCCAGAGCGTGATTCATCCCAGGCTTCCGCTCGACTTCCCACCGCCTCTTCGCTACATGGAATCCGGGGATGTTGGACTTCCGGTGGACGACTTCGACGTCGATTCCCAGGCTGGCTCCGTGCTCGACGACGGCGTTCTCGAAGCCGGCATCGACCCGGCTCTTGGAGATGCTGGGGTAGGTCTTCCTGACCTGGTTGAGGAGGCGTATTTCCAAGTGGCCGCCCCCAAGCCCATCTGACGTCCAGCCGTCGTGTTCAAGGTTGAGGCTGCCGATGGTGATGAGTGCCATGTGATCTCCCTTATTTGCACGGATACGGGATCCTCGCGAAGGTCGATGAACTCTCGCAGGAGAGCGTCGGGTTGAAGGTCGGCACGTTGTACGGAGTGCTGGCCCGGCTGGTCGAGGAAGGCCTGGTCGAGCCTCACCGCGAGGAGCACCGGTCCGGCCGGCTGCGGCGCTACCACCGCCTGACCGAGGCGGGCCGGGATGCTCTCGCCGCCGAGGCCCACGGCCAGGCCGCGAACGCACGCGTTGCCATCGAGCGTCTGGGCGCCCACCAGCCAGCGACCCCCAGGAGTACCGGATGATCCTCGAACTCTGTCAGGTCACCCCGCCACCGACCGCATGACCCTGCTCCTGAGGTAGTGGCGCGGCCCGGTCCGAAAGCGCTCCGACCGCACACGGAGGCCGATCCCGGAGGCGGTCAGGCGCTCGGTTTGGGCTGCGGGTGCGCGGCGCCGGTGTCGGCTGCGCGTGCTTGGCGGAGCTTGGCGGCGACGCCGCGGGTGGTGGGCATCGGGGCCAGGGGGCGGGGAGTGGCGGGCTGGGGTGCGGTGGGTTCGGCGTCCTGCCACAGGGGGCGGACGTAGTCGACGTCGCCTCCCATGACGTGGATGAGCACGGCCAGGTGCTCCCAGTTCGTGAGGTCGCGGCCCGACAGCAGTGACTCCACCTGATCCGGTGCCAGCTGGTTGCGGGAGGCTGCGGCGATGTCGCGCGCGGAAGGGGCGCCGCAGCGGACGTGCAACGTACACAGCGCGGTCACCAGGGCGTGGAATGCCTCGGGTGGGCACAGGCGGGTGGGGGGTGAGGTGCGGGCCGCGGTGCGCGGGGTGCCGTACTGGCGAAGCCGCTCGGACTCCCACAGACCGCGCAACAGCGCGGGATCGGTGCCGCAGGCCCTGGCCACGGACTCGGTCCAGCGCCAGGTGGGGATCCGGTCACCGCTGAGGATCCTCGACAGGTAGGAGGGGGAGCACTCGCTCTTCCTCGCGATCTCGCGCTGGGAGAGGTTGGAGGCACGCACGGCCTGCGACAGGACGGAGGCGAGCTTGTTACGACTGGCGCGGGCCTCGGTGGGCAGTAGTGCGGGTGGCGACACCGGGGGCTGGGGCGCCTGGGGGCTGTCGGGAACAAGCAGGCGCGGCGCGGGCGGCGTTTCACGGCCAGCCGAGGGGGGCCGGGTGAACTGCTGCAGGCGGCGCCGGACACGGTCGTCGCGGAACCGGTGGCGTGCGGTGTCCTCGCTCATGCCAAGCGCCGCGCCGATTCTGGCCCAGGTGGTGCGTTGGCTGCGCTCGTGGCCGACCAGACCTGAGGTGAGCGCGTCGAGTTGGGTCTGGAGCTGGAGAGCCAGCTCCAGGTGCTGTGCCTGGAGGTCGTGGTCGGCGTTGCTCAGCTCGGCGACGATGCGACGCAGGGTGGTCTGCATGGTGTGGGTGATGTTGGCCAGGACGCGCGGGACGTCCTGGATGGGCTGCTGGACGTGAGTCCGGCGGCGAGTTGAGCGGGGATCGGTGTCGTTCACCAGGGGTCCTTCAGGGCGGGCGGTCCACGGCATGCCTGGGGTGAGCCGGTTGGATGGAGCCGTATTTGGCAATCGGGGGCGGATGGCGGGGGCGGGAGGCTCGGGCAGCTCCCGCCCCCGGTTGATCAGCGTCGACGGCTCCGGCGCCGGTCAGTGCCCTGGAGAGCCAGAGAGCGAGTAGGACGGCCACGAGCGGGATCACGCCGGGTGGCATTCGGTGCAGGTCGTAGGGCACAACGACGATGAGTGGTGCCGTGCGGGTCGGCAGATTGACCGGCAATGCGCTCGCGTTGCCCACTTGGTGCACACTAAGCGAAGGCCTCGCGGGTCGAGGCGTCCCCTTGCTACGGTCAGCGCCACGGGCCTGACCGTGAGAGCGGGCGGCACGGCGGGTCGAGGGGTGTCGGACACGATGCTCCTTGGAACTCCGGATTGGTTGCTGTAGCCGGCGCGGGAGCCCAACAGGGTTGGGAGCCAGGACGAGCTCCCGCGCACGGTGGCGACCCTAGAGCGAGATCTGATCGACCATCAGATGGACATTTCAGACGCCCTGTCGATCGCTGCAGGACATCCGGTCGCCTGGTCACGGGGCAACATGAAATCCAGTCCGTCAGCACCCGAAAGACCGCTTCCGGCAACGGACTTGTGCTATGGATGGGTGCCCCCTGCTTGAGGATGGCGATCAGGTCGGTGACGGCGCTGCATGGTCGGGAGGCCAGGCGCTGGGCCGTACGCCGGGCCTCGTCACCGACCTTTCGCCACGAAAAACGGTGGGCCCGTGAAGGTGACTCGGCTCCACGATGCAGTCTGTGGGGACCGTGCCACTGCCGATGACGTCGCCCGCGACGGGCCCGGGTCCCCCGTGAGGCGGTCTGGTGGCTGCCGACCTCACACATCCGGATCGCCACCTACGGAGAGCTGACCGCAACACAGGGCCAGGAGGTGTACCGGATGATCGCCTCGATCACCCCGGGCCCGGCCGACCTGCCGCTGGACTGCGTGACGGGGTCGCCTACCTGGGTCGGATCCACGCCCGGGCTGGGAACACGTCGCTCGCCGGGTGGAACTGCGCGGCCCTGGCCTTCGGCGGTAGCGCTTTTCGATGCTGCAAGAGGTGTTCTGGCCGAACGGGCAAGGCGGTCCCGGGGCGGCCCCCTCGTGAGCTTGCGCAGCCCTGGTATCCACCGGCCACTGGAGCGGGAGTGCTGACCGACAGAGGAGCCTCGCCGCAGTTCGTAGCGGGTGCCACAGACTCGATTAGATGGTCCTCACGTCCCCACCTGAAGGTGGCTGGTCCCCGTGTGCCTCCCTAACCGATATGTGAGGGTGACTGTGCGGTGGTGGATGTCGAGCAGCATGAGGTACCCAGTCCTGGCTCCGGTTGTCAGTGGATCGGGCGCCTGGATGGGGAGGACTGCTGTCCGCCCTCGAGGTGCCTGGTCGGTGTGACACCCGCTCAGAGAACCCACGTGGGCACGCGGGCCTTTACTGCAGAAGGACACACATGTCCTGACCTGCGGTTATGTTCTTGGCAAGGGCTGGAAAACCAGACGCTAAAGCCGGAAAACCAGACGTTACGGCTGGGGTTTGGGCGGGGGCTGGTGGGCGACACGACGCCAAGTGTCTGCGTTTCTGCATGGACGTCCTGTAGGTTCATGCCTCTAAGGTCGGGTTTTCTGGAGCTAGCGTCTGGAAAAGCCGCCGTTAGGAGCCGATGGCAGACCCGCCCGTGTTCCGAGCAACGGGCAGTGACCAGCACAGCGAGGAGCAGGGATGGCGCGCAAGGGCAACATCGCCCTGGTGAACCTGGACACGGGAGCGGTACTCCCCGCGCCCAAGGTCAGGACCCCGCACTCCATGGACGGGTCGTACACCCTCAACGCCTACACCGACGACGCGCCGCTGTACTCGCTGGCGCTGTCCGGGGCGGAGTGGGCGACCATCGACTGGGTACGCTCGAACGGAGGAGCTGGGGCCGCAGTCAAGGTGACCGCCGCGGCCGCAGCCGGGGCCATCCACGTCACCGAGACCACGGCGAAAACGGCACTGGCCCGCCTCGTGAAGCTCAACATCCTGCTGAAGACCTCGCCGCGGAGCTCCACCTACCAGCTCAACCCGCGTCGGTTCTGGGAAGGCAGCGGCGAGGCTCAGGTCCAGGCATGCCGCAGGTTGGACCCACCGGCCATCGTCCCCGACAAGAAGGCCCTTGACGCGGCGAAGAAGGCCGCGGAGAAGGCCGCGGCCAAGACACCTGGTCCACGCCGCGTCACCAGCCGCACCACGACTGGAGGAACGAGCCGATGAGCGCCGCCACCCACGGATACGGTCACGGGCCCTTCGACCCCGAGACCCTCGGCATGCCGCCGATCTACACACTGAACCTGTCCGCCGCCCAACGCAGCGTCTTGGAATGGCTCACCGCTCAGGGAGCGGTGTTCGACCTGGTCACCGCCGATGTGGAGCAGATCGCCCACGACTGCGGCACATCCCTGTCGACGGTCTACGACGCCCTCTCCCGCCTGGAAGCCCTCCACCTGGTGGAAAACCCCGACCCGACCCGCTACCGGATCAACCCCCGCTACTTCTTCGCCTCCAACCCCGAGATCCGCCGCTTGGTCGCGGAAGCGCTGGAGGCGCCCGAGATCACTCCCGACGCACGCGCGGCGGCACCGCGCAAGATTGGCAACATGGACGCCATGCGCCGGCGCACGATCAGGGCTGTCCGAGCCGAAGAGGACGAAGAATAGGCGCCCGGCCGACTGACCGGCGGCTGCGCGCGACCTAGAGCGTCGCAGGCCAGCAGCCAGGCAGGTGCCCTCACCCTGCTGTGGTTCACCCAGCCAGGTGAACGTCGGGTTCTCCGGAGCTAACGTCTGCTTTTCCCGCCCTTAGGACCGGGCCGTTCCACCTGCGGTTTCCGGCCCGGTCCGAAGCTCCGGCGCCCGCGTGGGTAGACCAAACCGGCAGCCGGGCCGTAGCGGTGGCCTCGATGCCGCGTTCCTCGGAGTGCCCCTGGTGCCCGCGTGT
>NZ_BAAALF010000240.1:0-10685 GCF_039528135.1 Kitasatospora nipponensis
CGGGCCGGTGCGGGAGACCCTCCCCCCCCCCCGCCCCGCCAGGGTGGCCCCCCGGGCGCTGCCCACCGGTGACCGGGCGGGCGGCGGCGAGGACGGCCCGGCCGGCGCCGCGGCGGCGCAGCCGGCGCCGGGCGCTCCCGCCGCGCTGACGCCCCTGCAGCAGGCGGTCGCCGAGGCCTGGGCGCGAGCTCTGGGGAGTCCCGTCGAGCACCCCGACGCGGACTTCCTGGCCGGCGGCGGGCACTCGCTGATGGCCATGTGGGTGGTCGACGACCTGCGCGAGGACCTGGGGGTGGAGCTGTCGCTGGCGGAGTTCTTCGCCCACCCGACCGTCGCGGGCCAGGCCCTGCTGGTCGAGCGCGCGCTGCTGGCCGCGCACGGCGGGCCGCACGACGCCGTCGTCGCCACCGCCACCACCACCGACGTCATGGACGAGGCCCGATGAGCACCACCGACCAGAGCGAGCTGCTGCGCCTGGCCCGCCGGCGGCCCGCCAGCGGCGGTCGCACCGCCGTGCCGCGCTCCCGCACCGCCGGCCCGGCCCCGCTCTCGCACGCCCAGCACCGGATGTGGCTGATGGACCGCCTGGGGCAGGGCGGCGCCCAGTACCACGTACCGCTGGCCACCCGGCTGCGCGGCCCGCTCGACCTGGCGGCCCTCGGCGTGGCGCTGACCGGCCTCACCGAGCGGCACGCCGTGCTGCGCACCCGCTACGGGCAGCACGGCGACGAGCCGTACCAGCAGCCCGCGGCCCCCGAGCCGGTGGCCGTCCCCGTGCTGGCGGCCGACCCCGAGCAGGCGCCGGCCCTGCTGCGCGCCGAGGCCGCCCGCCCGTTCGACCTGGCCGGCGGACCGGTGCTGCGCGCGCTGGTGCTGCGGCACACGCCGGACGACCACACCCTGCTGCTGACCCTGCACCACATCGCGGTCGACGGCGGCTCGCTGCCGGTGCTCGCCGAGGAGCTGGCGCAGCTCTACGCGGCCGCCGGCCGCCAGCACCCCGCCGAGCTGGCGCAGCCCGCTCTCCAGTACGCCGACTTCGCGCGCTGGGAGCGGTCCCGCCAGGGCGAGTTGGCCGCCGGGGTCGAGGCCTGGGCGGGCGAACTCGCCGGGGCGCGCCCGGTGCCGCTGCCGCGCGGCACCCCCACCGGGCCGCGGACCCGGACGGCCGGGCTGCTCACCGCGCCGCTGGGCGCCGAGACCCTCGACGGGCTGCGGCGGCTGGGGCGGGAGCACGGCGCCACGCTCTTCACCGTCGTGCTGGCCGCCGCCTTCGCCACCCTGCACCGGGCCACCGGGGAGGCCGACCTCACGCTCGGCTGCGCCAGCGGCCACCGCGCCCGGCCGGAGCTGCGGCGGCTGGTGGGGCTGTGCGTCAACACCCTGCCGGTGCGGGTCGACCTGACCGGCGACCCGTCGTTCGTCGAGCTGCTGGACCGGGTCCGCGGCGCGCTGCTCGGCGCGCAGCAGCACCACGAGGTCCCGTTCGACCTGGTGGTCGAGCGCCTGGGGGCGGCCGCCCGCGGGGCTGACGGCACCCCGCTGCTCTCGGTCAGCTGCGACCTGGTGCGGCCCGCCGAGGCGCTGCGGCTGCCGGGTCTGGCGGCCGAGCCGGTCGACGTCGACCTGGGACGGGCCAAGTTCGATCTCGGCCTGCTGGTCGAGGACGGCCCGCGTCCGCGCTGCCTGGTGCCGTACGACAGCGACGTGCTCGCCGAGGCAACGGCCCGCCTGCTGCTGGACTCCTTCGCCGAACTGCTCGCGGCGGTGGCCGTGGGCGGCGGCCGGGCGCTCGGCGAGCTGCCCGGGAGCCCGCTGGGCGCGGCGCCGCCGGACCCGCACCCGGCCCAGGCCGCGCTGCTGGCCGACCCCCGGGTCAGCGAGGCCGTGGTGGTGGCCGGCGAGGACGGCCCGCCGCTGGCGTTCGTGGTGGCCCGGGGCCCGGCCGCACCCAGCGGCACCGAGCTGCGGATGGCTCTGCGCTCGCGCCTGCCGGCTGACCGACTGCCCGCCGCGGTCACCCTGGTGGACCGCCTGCCGCGCGACCCCGACGGCGCGGTGGACCTCGCCCGGCTGCCGGGCGCCGGCCCCGCGAAGGCCCGGCGCGTGGAGGGCGACCCGGTGGACGGCGAGCGGGTGGCCGCGGTGCGGGACGGCTTCGGCGAGTTCCTCGGTGCCCGCCCCGCCACCGAGGGCGACTTCTTCGAGCTGGGCGGCCACTCGCTGCTCGCCGACAAGCTCGCCGAGCACCTGCGGGCGCGCACCGGCCTGCCGCTGACCGGCCTCGACATCCTGGAGCAGCGCACCCCGCGCGCGGTGGCCGCGCTGTTGGACACCCGGGCGGGCGCGCAGAGGGCCGCCGCCCGCAGCGCCGCCGCCCCCGAGCGGCGGGCGGCGCGCGGTGGGGCGACCCGGGCCGGCACCGTGCTGCTCACCGGTGGCACCGGCGGGGTCGGCGCCGCGATCCTGCGCGAACTGCTCGACCGGGGCCGCCCGGTGCGCGCGCTGGCCCGCCCCGAGTCCGCGCACCTGGTGGCGCTGGAGGGCGTCGAGGTGGTCCGCGGCGACCTCGGTGACCTGGAGAGCCTGCGCGCGGCCGCCGAGGGGGTCGACACGATCGTGCACGCGGCCTGCACCTTCACCTCGCCCGAAACCGACCTGGCGGCCATGCGGGTCCTGGTGGACTCCTGGCGCCGCGGCAGCTTCGTCTTCGTCAGCAGTGTGGACGCCTACGGCCACCCGGCCGCCGTCGAGGTCACCGACGGGGCGACCTGCGAACCCCCGCTCTCGGCCTACGGGCAGGGCAAGGTGGACTGCGAGCGGATCCTGCTGGCGGCGGCCGGGACGGGCGGCCGGGGCGCCGGGTGGGCGGTCCGCTCGCCGATCGTCTGGGGCCCGCAGCAGCGCCTGCGCGACCAGCTGCGCTGGGGGGCGACCGGCGCGCTCTACCAGGCCGCGCTGGCCGGCGCGCCGCTCGTGCTGCCCGACCCGCAGGACCACGAGCAGGGCTGGTACGGGGCGGCCTGGGTGCACTCGGCCGCACTCGCCCGCGCGGTGCTGGGCTGCGCAGACGGCGCGGCCGCCGGCGCCGGACCGGTGCTGAACGCGGTCAGCGGCCACGGCGGCTCGCTCGACTTCGCCACCGAACTGGCCCGCCTGCTCGGCTCCGCCAGTGCGGTCGAGCAGCGGGCGCAGGCCGACGCCGACCTGCGGCGCCCGTGGCGCTACCGGGCCGACGCGCTGGCCCCGCTGCTGCGCGAGCGGCCGGGCGAGGGCTGGCGCGAGGTGCTCGCGGCGATGGTCTCGGCGCGGTAGGGCGGGCACCGGGCCCGGGCACGCCCGAAGGCCGGGCCGGTGGTCGCCGGCCCGGCCTTCGGGGCGGGACTCACTTCTGAGGTGCCAGCGCCCGGCGGGCGCCGGCGATCGCCCGCGGGTCCCAGCCGGGGCGCGGGACGGAGTCGAGCAGCAGCCGGGTGTAGGGGTGCTCGGGGTGGTCGAGGACCCGGTCGGTGGGGCCCGCCTCGACGATCCGGCCGTGGCGCATCACGATCACCTCGTCGGTGACGCAGCGCACCACGCCCAGGTCGTGGGTGATGAAGAGGTAGCCGATGCCGGTCCGCTCGCGGATGTCGGCCAGCAGGTTGAGGATCTGCGCCTGGACCGAGACGTCGAGGGCGGCCACCGCCTCGTCCAGCACCAGGACGGCCGGCTGCACGGCCAGCGCCCGGGCGATGGCGACGCGCTGGCGCTGCCCGCCGGACAGCTGCCGGGGCAGCGCGCCCGCCTGGCCGGCGCCCAGGCCCACCTGGTCGAGCAGTTCGGTGATCCGGCCCTCGTGGTCGCCGCGCGGAAGGTGCAGGTCGAGGGTCTCGCGCAGCGCGTCGCGCACGCTGGTGCGCGGGTCCAGGGACAGGTAGGGGTCCTGGAAGACCAGCTGGACCTGGCGGGCCCGGCGCAGCCGCTCCGCGCGCCCGCGCCGGCGCACCGTGCGGTCCTCGCCGCGGATCAGGACCTGGCCCGCGTCCGCGCTCTCCAGGCCCAGCACGATGCGGGCGGTGGTGGTCTTGCCGGACCCGGACTCGCCGACGATGCCCAGCGAGCCGCCCTCGGCCAGCTGGAACGAGACGTCGTCGACCGCCCGCACACCGCCGTAGGCGCGGTGCAGGCCTCTGACCTCCAGGAGGGTCTCAGGCACGGGTGTTCTCCTCGTCGAGCCGGTCGCTGGTCTGTCGGCTGCCCGCGCCGTCGGGCCGGTCGCCGAGCCGGTCGCTGTGGTGGCAGGCGGTGAGGTGCTCCGGCTCGAAGGCCAGCGGCATGAGCTCGGGGGCCTGCTCCGCGCAGAGCGAGCTGGCGAGCGGGCAGCGCGGGGCGAACGGGCAGCCCGTCACCGCCTCGCGCAGCCCCGGTGGCCGGCCCTCGATGGCGGCGAGCCGGCCGCGCGGGGCGTCCAGGCGCGGGGTGGAGGCGAGCAGCGCCGCGGTGTAGGGGTGGCGGGGTCGCTCGAAGAGGGCGCCCGCCGGGCCGGTCTCGGCGATCCGCCCGGCGTACATGACGTAGACCCGGTCGCTGATGGCCGCGGCCAGGCCCAGGTCGTGGGTGACGAAGAGCAGACCGGTGCCGAAGCGTTCGCGCAGCTCACCCAGGAGCGAGACCACCTCCGCCTGGGTCGTGACGTCCAGTGCGGTGGTGGGCTCGTCGGCCAGGATCAGCCGGGGCCCGCCCATCAGCGCGGCGGCGATCATGACGCGTTGCAGCATGCCGCCGGAGAGCTCGCCCGGGTACTGGCGCAGCACCCGCTCGCCCAGGCCCACGGCCGCCAGCAACTCGCCGGCCCGCCGCTCGGCCTGCTCGGGGCTCGCGCCCGCGCTCAGCAGCAGGCTCTCGGTGAGGAAGTCGCCCAGGCGGCGCAGCGGGTTGATAGCCGCCCGCGGGTCCTGGAAGACCATCGCCGCGGTGCGGGTGCGCAGGGTGCGCAGCTCGTCGGCGGTCATGGTCAGCACGTCCTGGCCGGCGACCCGCACGGCGCCCTCGGCCCGGGCGCCGGCGGGCAGCAGGCGCAGCACGCTGCGGGAGGTGAGGGTCTTGCCGGAGCCGGACTCACCGACCAGGGCGACCGTCTCGCGGGCGGCCACCGTCAGGTCGACGCCGTCCAGGACGGGTCTGGCGGTGTTCGGCAGGTGCAGGCGCAGGGCCTGGATGTCGAGGGTGTTCATCGGTCCCTCCGGGCGACCTGGTCGGCCCAGCGCTCGCCGACGACGTTGAAGGCGACGACGGTCAGCACGATCGCGGCGCACGGCAGGACCGCGGAGAGCGGGTAGCCGTGCTGGACGGCGCTCTCGCCGTCGAAGACCATCCGCCCCCAGTCGGGGGTCAGGGCGGGGATGCCGAGCCCGAGGAAGGAGAGCCCGGCGAGGTCGATCAGCGCGTAGCCGAAGTTGATGGTGGACTGCGCCAGCACCACGGGCGCGATGTTGGGGATCACGTGGCGCAGGCAGATCTGCAGGCCGGAGTGGCCCTGGACCTGGTGGGCCTCGACGTAGGGGCGGGTGCGCTCGGCGAGCACCAGCGAACGGGTGAGGCGGCTGACGTAGGGCAGGTAGGCGATGGCCAGCGCGATCACCGGGGCGATCAGGCCCTCGCCGTAGATCGAGACGATCAGGATCGCCAGCAGCAACCCGGGGAAGGCGAAGACGAGTTCGGTGCCGCGGGAGAGCACCGAGTCCAGCCAGCCGCCGCGCCAGGCGGCGGTGGCGCCCACCGCCACGCCGGCCGCGGTGGAGAAGGCGACCACCCCGAGCGGGCCGAGCAGGGAGGTGCGGGCCCCGGTGATCAGCCGGGACAGGGTGTCGCGGCCGGAGGCGTCCAGCCCCAGCAGGTGGTCGCCAAAGGGTGCGGCGAGGGCGTTGGAGAGGTCGACGGCGTTGGGATCGTGCGGGGCGATCCAGGGCGCCAGCACCGCCAGCAGCGCGACCAGGGCGACGAAGCCCAGGCAGAGCCGGTAGAGCGGGGCGCGGGTGGTGCGCAGCCGGGCCAGGCCGGTGCGGCGGATCAGGGCGGTGCGGGGGGTCGGGGCGGTGCGGGGGGTCGGGGTGGTGGCGTGGTCGGGAGTGGTGCTCATGCCGCGGACCTCCGCCGGGTGAGGGTCACGCGTGGGTCGACCAGCGGGTGGAGCAGGTCGACGAGCAGGTTCACCGTCATGAAGAGCGCCACGATGATCAGCGAGATCGCCTGGACGACGGGGAAGTCCTTGGTGGTGGTGGACAGTTCGAGGAGCTGGCCGATGCCGCCGACGTTGAACGCCGACTCCACCAGGACGGTGCAGATCAGCAGCGTGGAGACGATCAGGCCGCCGGTGGTCAGCACGGTGCCCAGCGCGTTGCGAAAGACGTGCCGGCGGATCAGCCGGCCCTCGGGCACCCCGCGGCTGCGGGCCACCGTGACGTGTTCCTGGCCCAGCACCTCCAGCATCGCGGCGCGGGTGACCCGGGCGAGCATGCCGATCAGGTAGAGCGCCAGCGCGACGGCGGGCAGCGTCAGGTGCCAGAGCTGGTCGGGCAGGCCGCTGCCGGTGCCGCCGCTGGGGAACCAGCCCAGCTTCACCGCGAACAGGCCCTGCAGCAGGACGGCGGCCACGAACGAGGGGGTGCCGACCGCGAAGGTGGTGGTGACCAGGATGGTGGAGTCGGTGGCGCCCCCGCGCACCGCGCCGATCCAGCCCAGCGCCAGGCCCAGCAGCACGACCAGCACCAGGGCGAGGGCCACCAGCAGCAGCGTGCTGGGCAGCCGGTCGGCGAGCAGGGTGGAGACGTCGGTGCGGTACTCGATCGAGCGCCCGAAGTCGCCGTGCAGCACCTGGCCCAGCCAGCGCAGGTACTGCACGGCGAAGGGGTCGTTCAGGTGGTACTGGTCGTTGATCGCCTTCAGGGCCTGCGGTGAGGCGGAGCGGCCCGAGAGCAGGAAGCTCGCCGGGTTGCCGGGCGCCAGGTACATCGCACCGAAGATCACGAAGGAGGCGCCGAGCAGGGTGGCGGCCATCTCGGCCAGCCGCCGCGCGGCGAATCTCAGCACGCTCACTCGGCGGCTCCCACATCGGCCGCCCACGGGTAGTAGAGGTAGGAGATGGTGGTGGGCGCGCCGGTGATCCGCTTGTTGAGGAAGACCGCGGTGGGCCACTCGGCCACCGGGATCCAGAGCACCTGGTCGGCCGCCTTCTTCTGCAACTGCGCCTCCAGCGCCAGGCGCTGGGCCGGGTCGTAGGCCGCCTGGACCTGCTTGACCAGGCCGTCGTAGGCGGGGTCGCTGTAGCCGGCGAAGTTCTGGCCGGCGCCGGTCTGGAAGTTGGTGAGCAGGTCCATCGGGTCGGTGATGGACAGGTAGTAGGTCTCGGGGAACATGTCGATGCCCTCGCGGGCGGTGGGGTCGGTGAACAGCGCGCTGAAGGCGTCGGGGGCGATGGTCTTCAGCCGGACGTCCAGCCCGATGCTGGTGCCGGCCGCCTGCACGGCGGTGGCCAGCAGCGAGACGTCCTGGCCGATCGCGCTGGTCGCCACCGTCAGCGTCCTGCCGGTGGCGCCGGCCTCCTTGACCAGGGCCTTGGCCCGGTCCAGGTCGGTGCCGGGCGAGGGCAGGTCGAAGGCGGCGGCCCGGGTCCCGGCGGAGCCGGCCGTCCAGGCGGCCCGGTCGGTCAGCGCGGCGGTGACGGTGCCGTTGCCGGCCAGGCCCGTCTTGACGAAGCCGGGGCGGTCCAGCGCCATCGACAGCGCCCGGCGCACCCGCACGTCGCCCAGCGGGCCCTGCATGTTGGTCACGTTGACGCTGACGGTGCTCAGGCTCTCGCCGAAGTACAGGGTGCCCGCGCCACTGGCGCGCAGCCGCTGGTAGCTCTCGGTGGGGATCAGGTAGCCGCCGTCGACCTCGCCGCTGAGCATCGCGTTGGTGCGCGCCGAGGGGTCCTTGAGGAACTGGAAGACCACCTTCTGGGACTTGGCCCGGGTCCCCCAGTAGCCGTCGAAGCGGTCCAGTTCGAGGGACTGCCCCTTGTTCCAGGTGCCCAGCTTGTAGGGGCCGGTGCAGTCGACGGTGCCGCTGCCCCAGTCCTTGCCGGCCGCCTTGATCGCGGCCTCGCTGGCCACCACGCCGGCCGCGCTCGCCATGTACTGCGGGAACTGCGAGTCGGGTTCCTTCAGCTTGACGGTGACCTGCAGCGGGCCGGTCCTGGTGATCGAGTCGACGTTCTGGAAGACCGTCGCCCAGGCCGCGGCGTTGTTGGGGTCCATCTGGCGTTGCAGGCTGAAGACCGCGTCGTCGGCGGTCATCACCGCACCGTCGTGGAACTTCACCCCGGGGCGCAGGTCGTAGATCCAGGTGATCGGGTCGGGGTTGCTCGCCTTCTCGGCCAGCCCCGGCTCCTCGGTCAGCTGCGGGGTCCAGCGCATCAGGCTCTCGCACACGTTGGCGAGCACCGTGTTCGAGGGGTAGTCGAAGGCGTTGAGGTAGTCCAGCGTCAGCGGCTCGGCGTACGAGGCCCAGCTGAACGAGGCGAGGTCGCCCTTGGCCGCCGGGGTGCCCGCCGACAGGGCGAAGGCCGCGGAGCCGGCGCCCGGGGTGCCGCCGGCGGGCGGCCCCGAGCAGGCGGCGACCAGGCCCAGGGCGGCCAGCGCGGCGGTGGCGAGCGGCAGGGCGCGGCGCGGGTGTCTGCGGTTCACGCGGTCACCCCCGCGGCCGGCACCTGCTGGGTGATGCAGTGCACGCCGCCGCCGCCGTAGGCGATCACCCGGGTGCGCACGCCGACCACCTTGCGCCCGGGCAGCGCGGCGGCGATGACGTCCAGCGCCCCCTGGTCCTGCGGGTGGTCCGCGACCGGGACGACCACGCCCCCGTTGGCGATGTAGAAGTTGAGGTACCCGACCTCGGTCCGCTTGCCGTTGACGTCGACGAAGGCGCTCTGCGGCACGTCGATGATCCGCAGCCGGCGCCCCTGCGCGTCGGTGGCCGCCTCCAGCACCGCCCGGTTGGCCCGCATCCGCTGGTAGTCCGGGTGCTGCGGGTCGCTGGGCAGCTGCACCACCACGGTGCCGGGTGCCACGAACGCGCAGACGCCGTCCACGTGCCCGTCGGTCTCGGTGTCCTCCAGCCCGCCGTACGGCAGCCAGATCACCGTGCTGACGCCCAGCCGGGCGACCAGCTCGGCCTCGATCTCGGCCTTGCTCATCCCCGGGTTGCGGTTGGGGTGCAGCAGGCACTGCTCGGTGGTGATCAGCGTGCCCTCGCCGTCCACCGTGATCGCGCCGCCCTCGAGGATCATCGTGGACTCGATGCGCTCGACGCCGGCGCGCTCCAGCAGCAGCGCGGCGATCCGGTCGTCGGTGTCGAAGGGGTGGTGCTTGCCGCCCCAGGCGTTGAAGCGGAAGTCCACCCCGGCCCGCGACCCGTCGGGGCCGAGCACGAAGATCGGTCCCGAGTCGCGGAACCACGAGTCGTCGATGGGCAGTTCCACCACCTCGACGCCCTCGCCGCACAGCGCGCGGGCCTCCTCGGCCCGCCCGGGCAGGCAGACCATGGTGACCGGCTCGAAGCCGGCGATCGCCCGGGCTACCTGCGCGTACTCCTGCTTGGCCTCCTCGAAGGTCGCCCCCCACAGCTCGGGACGGGTCGGCCAGGCCATCAGGCAGCCCTCGTGCTCGGCCCACTCGGCCGGCATACGGACGTTCATGGTGACTCTCATTCTGTTGGAAGTTTCAGTCAGGAGGGGGATGAGCTCGGGAGTGCGGGAGTGGTCACCGCAGGGGGCGGCAGGCGCCGCTTCGGGGAGGAGAGGTGGTGACCGGCATCCTGCACCGAACTGAAAATTCAGTCAATACCTGGGCAGGGAAACCGCTAGATCAAGGGAGAGCAGCGGCACGGGCCCTGAAATTCTGGTCAGGAAACGTCGGCGGATCGCCCGGACGCCGGTAGAGTGATGGATCATGTCGGACCGTCGAACAGAGATACTCCGGGCCGCCACCCGGGTCATCGCACGCAGTGGCGTGCGCGGGCTGCGCGTGGCGGACCTGGCCACCGAAGCGGGCGTCTCCACCTCGCTGATCTACTACCACTTCACCGACCGCGCCGGCGTGCTGCGCCAGACCCTGGGGTTCATCAACGACCGCGCGGACCGGTACACCGCCGAGCGGGACCCGGGCCCCGCCCAGGCCGACCCGCGCAGCGACCTGGAACAGGCCCTGCTGCGCGAGTTGCAGGACAGCCCGGAGGTGCGGGAGAACAGCACCGCCTGGGGCGAGTTGAGAGCGAGCGCGGTCTTCGACCCGGAGCTGCGCGAGGAGTTGGCCCGGGCCACCCACAGCTGGGTGCACGAGACCGCCGACCTGCTCGCCCGGGCCCGGCCCGCCGGCACCGCCCCCGCCCACGCGGCCGCCGCCGAACGGCTGACCGCACTGCTGGAGGGGCTCAGCATCCGCTGGCTCAGCGGCTCGCTGCCCCTCGACCACGCCCGCCGGCTGCTGCTGGACGCGATCGCCGCGGAGCTGTGACGCCGGGCACGGCGGCGGGGCGGGGTGAGTGACGAGGGGGTGGGTGGTGCCCGGGCGGGCCGACCGCCGGGGCGGCCCGCCCGGGAGTGGGGCCCTGCGGCTACAGGAAGTAGAGGCGGCTGAGCGAGACGCTCTGGGAGGGTTCGGAGCGTAGGG
>NZ_BAAALF010000241.1:0-4976 GCF_039528135.1 Kitasatospora nipponensis
CTTCCGTGACGGTCCCCGCGCCAGCTGTTCGGCGCCGACCGGAACGAGTGAGCGGCCGGCGTTCGCGCGCAGCCAGCACAGGGCCTGCTCGGCGTGCTCCAGCACCGACACATGACCGGCGCTCGGGTAGCGGCGCAGTTCGGCGCGCGGGCAGTGGCGCGCCAGCCACTCGCTGTGCGAGCCGGGCACCACCCGGTCGCGGCCGCCGTGCAGCAGCAGCGTGGGGACCACCGCCTGCGCCGGGTCGAAGCCCCAGGGCGTGACGTACGCCAGGTCGTCGTCGATCAGCGGGTCCGGGCCGGCCTGCACCGCGGGACCGACCACTTCGCCCAGCCAGGACCACGGGCCCTCCAGGGTGGCGAGGTCCGCCGGGGTGAACTCCGGGTCGTAGGCGGCGCCGTGCTCCTGCTCGTGCCGCTCCTTGGCCGCCCGCCCGCGCAGCGCGGCGCGCAGCGAGGCCTCGCCGGAGGCCGCCATCCCCGCGAACCAGTCCAGCCCGTCGACCCCGTACGGTGCCAGCGGCGCCATCGCGACCACGGCCCGTACCCGCTCGGGCAGCAGTGCGCCGCAGGCCAGGGCGTGCGGGCCGCCGCCGGAGTGCCCCATGACGGCGAACCGGCCGATGCCCAGCGCGTCGGCGACGGCGGCGACTTCGGCGGCGGCCGACCCCACGTCCCGCCCGGGGTTGCGGGTCGAGCCGCCGTAGCCCGGCCGGTCGTAGGAGACCCAGCGCAGGCCCAGCCGGCGCGCGGCGGCGAAGAGCGGCCGCGGCGGGTGGCCCAGGTTGGGCGTCCCGTGGTGCCAGAAGACCGGGAGGCCACCGTCCGGGCCGCAGGCGGCCTCGGCCGCCGTGTCGTAGACGTGCAGGGTCCGGCCGTCGGCCAGTCGGACGTCGCTCTCTCGCACCATGGCCCCACGCTAGCGGCCGGGACCGTCAGCGGAAGGGGGCGCGGGTCGGCCCGGGCGCCGGGTGGGCCGGTGGGACATGGCCCGGACCCGTCACCGGCTGCTCGAAAGTGAGCACTGCGGAGCGACCTACGCAGAAGGAGGCAGAAATCGTGGCAGTGCGATGCGCGTAGATGTGGGTGGATCTCTTGACGCGGACCTTCGCGACGCCCGAAGCTGCTGCGCAAGTGATTGAAGATGCATGATCCGTCGATCATTCAAGCAGAATCAATCAGATGCGGAAGGAATCCCCCACACCGTGACCAGACGCCTCCCCCTGCGCGGGTCCACCCCCCTGCTGCTGAGCACCGCCCTGCTGGTGGCCGGTTCGGCCCTCGGCGCGACCCCCGCCACCGCGAACGACGGCGTGAGCGCGCCGGCTGCCAACTACACCGCCACCGCCACCCCGAACGGCGCGATCGCGGCGCTTCCGCCGATGGGCTTCAACAACTGGTCCCGCGCCACCTGCACCCCGCAGGCGCCCCTGGACGGGTCCAGCCAGTCGGCCTACTCCTTCCAGCAGTACATGGAGGACAACGCCAAGGCGCTCTCCGACACCGGCCTGATCGCGGCCGGCTACAAGACCGTAACCGTGGACGACTGTTGGATGTACCGCAACAGCTCCGGCTACCTGCACGGCGCGCTCAACTGGGGCGGCGCCACCGACGTGCGCAACACCGCCAAGCAGCCCGGCTTCGACTACGAGCTGAGCGCGTACGGCAGTTACCTGCACGGCCTGGGTGCCAGGTTCGGGATCTACGAGACCTCCGGCACGCACACCTGCAGCACCGCCACCCCCACCGCGCCCAACCTGCCCAACGGCAGCGAGTCCTACGAGCAGAGCGACGCCAACTCCTTCGAGTACTGGGGCGTGGACGAGCTCAAGTACGACAACTGCGGCCAGCAGGAACCGATGCAGACCCTCGACACCCGGATGTCGAACGACCTGCGGACCGCCGCCACCAACGCCGGCAGCGCCGGGCACAACATCGCCTTCAACATCTCCGCGCCGGCCGCCTACGGCAACGGCTCGACCAAGTACGCCGCCATGAGCTGGGTCCGCCCGCTGGGCCAGCAGTGGCGGGTCGGCCCGGACATCTGGAACTACGGTGACGGCAAGGACCCGTGGAACCAGCCGTTGGCCGGCTACAACTTCGGCGCCTACCAGAGCTTCGACAACACCCTGGAGCTCAGCCGCTACCAGGGCCCGGGCAACTGGAACGACGCCGACATGCTGCTGATCGGCGACAACGGCATGACCACCGCCGAGGAGCGCAGCCAGATGTCGCTCTTCTCCGCGCTGGCCGCGCCGCTGGTGATCTCCACCGACGCCCGCAAGTTCGAGCCCGCGTACATCGCCGCCCACCCCGCCGAGGCGGCGCACCTGAACGCCTCGGTGGCGATCCTGGGCAACGCCGAGGTCGTCGCGGTGGACCAGGACCCGCTGGGCGCGGGTGGCTACCGGGTGGTGGGCGGCGCCGCCAACGCCGACGGCACGCCCGCCGCCACCAGCGGCATCGACGTGGTCGTCAAGCCGCTGAGCGACGGCAGCCGCGCGGTGGTGGTCCTCAACAAGGGGGCCACCGCGGCGAACTACTCCCTGGACCTGTCCTCGGTCGGGTTCAGCACGGGCGGCTGCGGCTACGACGTGCGGGACCTGTGGGCGCACAGCACCAGCAGCTCGACCGGCAGCGTGCCGCTCACCGTCGGCTCGCACGACAGCGCGATGCTGAGGATCACCGCGCAGGGTGGCTGCGGCACGGTCACCCCGCGCGGCCAGATCACCGTCTCCCGCGACACCTGGGGCAAGGCCTCGCTCTGCCTGGAGAACTACCGCTCCGGCACCGCGACCAACAACCCGGTCGACGTCTACCCCTGCTCCGGCACCTCGAACCAGCAGTGGCAGATGAACGGCGACGGCTCCGTCCAGCTGCTGCAGAGCGGCGCCGGCAGCCTCTGCCTCACCGCGCAGAGCGGCAGTGGCACCGGAGCGATCAACGGGCAGTCGGGCCAGTGGGCCGGGGTGGCGCCGTGCGGTTCCGCGCCGGGCTTCCAGAGCTGGAGCTACAACCGGGACGGCAACCTGAAGCTCACCGGCACCACCAAGTGCCTTGACGTGTACGGCGGATCGACCACCACCAGCGGCACCCCGGTCGACCTGTACAACTGCGGGGCCGCGCCCGCCGCGATCCAGACCAACCAGACCTGGGCCGCGCCGTTCGGCGCACCGCCGGGAGCCTGAGGCCGGGTGTCCGATCCCGGTCCGACCGTCGGCCCCCACGGGCGCGGTCGGGCCGGGATCAGACGCTGTGCACGTCGATGCCCTGCGCGGCGAACCGCTCGACCAGCTCGTCCGGGGCGTCCTGGTCGGTGATCAGCACGGCGATCTCGGCGACCGCGCAGACCTGGGCGAACGCCCGCCGCCCCAGCTTGGTGGAGTCGGCGACCACGATGACCCGCTCCGCCCGCTGGGCCATGGCGCGGTTGATGCTCGCCTCGCCCTCGTCGTGGGTGGCGGCGCCGAACTCCGGGTCGACCGCGTTCACCCCGAGGATCGCGTAGTCCAGCGAGAGCCCCCGCAGCCCCGTGCCGGCCAGCGGTCCGGTCAGCTCGTAGGAACTGGGCCGGGCCACCCCGCCGGTGACCACGGTCTTGACGTACGGGCGCACCGCCAGCTCGCTCGCGATGTTGATCGCGTTGGTCACCACCGTCAGGGCCGTACCGCTGCCGTGGTCGGCCAGGTCGGCGCGGGTCGCCAGCTCGCGGGCCACCTCGGTGGTGGTGGTCCCGCCGTTGACGGCCACCACCGCCCCGGGCGGCACGAGGGCGGCGGCGGCGCGGGCGATCCGGTGCTTCTCGTCCGCCTGGCGCGCGGTCTTGTAGCGCAGCGGCAGGTCGTAGGTCACGCCGCTGAGCACCGCGCCGCCGCGGGTGCGGGTCAGCAGGCGCTGTGCGGCGAGGTGGTCCAGGTCGCGGCGCACGGTGGCCGTGGAGACGGCGAGCACGTCGGCCGCCTCGGTCACCTCGATCCGGCCCCGGTCGCCCAGGATCTCGAGCAGCCGAGTCCACCGCTCGTGCGTCCCCATGTCACTCCTCCGCTCGGCCGACCGGGCCCGAGCGTATCGCGCCCTTGATCACCGGCGGCCCGGGCGGGGTAGTGGCGGCCCTACGGCCGCGCACCGCCCGGGTGGTCGTCGAAGAAGGCGCGGATGACGGCGGTCGCGTCCAGCGCCGTGGACGGCGGGTCCAGGCCCAACAGCCTCTCCTCCACCGGGTGGGAGACGGCACCGGGCCACTGGTGCCCGGCGCCGTCGATGGTGATCAGCTCGACGCCGCGCCCGTCGGGGCAGTCGGAGCTCGTGGTGGTGACCGGGCCGCCGACCCGCACGGCGGGCACCGGCGGGCAGTGGTCGACGGCGCGCCAGGCGGCCAGCACCTGCGGCACCGGCGGGCCGTCGATCCGGGCCGGCCCGTCGCCCGGGCCGCCCTGGTAGGGGATGTTGTGGTCGGCGGTGCCGTGGAGGTGCAGCACCGAGAGGGGCGCGGGCGAGGGGCACGGCCCCAGCAGGGTGGCCGAGTCCACCGCGACGGCGGCGAAGAGCGTGGTGTCGCAGGCCAGTCGGTAGGCGAGCAGCCCGCCGTTGGAGATCCCGGTGACGTAGACGCGGCCGGGGTCCACGGGTGCCAGGCGCTCCAGCTCGCGCACCACCGCGCTGACGAACCCGACGTCGTCCACCCCGGTGGCGGCGGGCACGCCGCAGCAGCCGCCGCCGGCCGCCCAGGCGTGGTCGATGCCGTCGGGGTAGGCCACCAGGTACCCGTGCCGGTCCGCCTCGGCGTCCCAGCCGTACGCCTGCTCGGCCTGCCGCCCGGACCCGAAGCCGCCGTGCAGCATCACGACCAGCGGCAGCCGCCGCGCCGCTCCGCCGGCCACCGTGGGCGGGGCGTGCACCTCGAAGGTGCGGCGGCCGCCGCCGGCGGTCAGCGCGGCGCTGCTGCGGCCGGGCGCCCCCCGGCCCGGGGGGGGTCCC
>NZ_BAAALF010000241.1:4986-9994 GCF_039528135.1 Kitasatospora nipponensis
GCGGCGGGTGGCGCCGGCCGCCACCGGGCCGGTGGCGTCACCACGGACGGCCCGGCCGGCGGGCGTACAGCCGGCCAGCAGCACCAGCGCGGCGAGCAGGAGCGCCGGCAGCACCGCCGACCGGGCACTGTGCGAAGGGGGCGTCACGGCAGCAGAGCCTAGAGCTCCGGCGCCGTGGTCACGAGACCCCGCGGCAGCGGAACTGGACGCTGATCCGCGGCCCGGTGGGGCGGGCGGTCTTGGGGACGGCGTGCTCCCAGGTGCGTTGGCAGGAGCCGCCCATCACCAGCAGGTCGCCGTGCCCCAGCGACTGCCGCACGGTGGCCGCGCCGCCCGCGCCCCCACCGGGCGCGGGGCGCGGGCGCAGCAGGAGGCTGCGCGGTTCGCCGACCGAGACGATGGCCACCATGGTGTCCCCGGTGCCGCCGCGCCCGTTGCGGTCGCCGTGCCAGGCGACGCTGTCGCGCCCGTCGCGGTAGTAGCAGAGGCCGGCGGTCGTGAACGGCTCGCCCAGCTCCGCCGCGTAGTGCCCGCTGAGGGCCGAACGGGCCTGCTCCAGCACGGGGTGCGGCAGTTCGGCGCCGCGCGGGTAGTGCGCCAGCAGCCGCGGCACGTCGACCACCCGTTCGTACATCGGCCGCTGTTCGGCCCGCCAGGGGACGGCGGTGAGCAGGTGGTCGAAGAGGGCGTCGGCCCCCGTCAGCCAGCCCGGGAGCAGGTCGATCCAGGCCCCCTCGCCCAGCACCGTGCGGCGGATCGCGGTGAGCGGGCGCAGGCCGATCTCCTCGGTGCTCCCGAAGAGCGTGCTCTGCAGGTGAGTGGACATGGCGCCAGCGTACTCCCGAATCGAACGGATGTGCGAGGGGCGGTGCCGGGTCGCGGCCCGGCCGCTCGGCGGGTGAGCATGGACGGGGGATCCGGAGACCTCACGCCGGGAGACGCCCATGGTGCACGTCGAGCCGTCCATGACCGCCGCAGCCGCGCCGACGGCCGCCGCCGCTGCCGAGTCCACCGACGTCCTGGTGGTGGGCGCCGGCCCGGTCGGGCTGACGGCGGCCGCCGAGCTGCGCCGCCAGGGCGTGGACTGCCGCCTGATCGACCGCCTGCCGGCCAGGCTGCCCTTCGCGAAGGCCGTCGGCATCCAGCCGCGCACCCTGGAGGTCTGGGACCGGATGGGCCTGGTGCGCGCCGCGCTGGACGCCGCCGTGCCGATGCGCGGACAGCTGACCTACGTCAACGGTCAGGCGCAGGAGCCGATCGAGCTCGCGCTGCCGCCCGAGGTGCCCTACGGGTTCGCCGCGCTGCCGCAGTACGAGACCGAGCGGATCCTCGAGGAGTTCCTGGGCCGCTTCGGGACCGGGATCGAGCGCGGCAGCGAACTGCTCTCGTTCCGCCAGGACGCCGGGGGCGTGACCAGCCGCGTGGTGACCGCCACCGGGGCCGAGCGGGAGATCCGCTCACGCTTCCTGGTGGGCTGCGACGGCGCGCACAGCGTGGTGCGCAAGGGGCTGGGGCTGGGCTTCGAAGGGGGCGCCTTCCCCGAGGAGTACATGCTGGCCGATGTGCGGGTCGACTGGGACCTGCCGGCCGGCTACGGCGTGCGCGCGATGCACCGCGGCGCCGACGGAGCCGTCGACGACCTGCTGGTGGCGATCCCGCTGCCCGGCCCGGGCCGGTACCGGGTCTCGATGCTGGTGCCGCCCGAACTCTCCCTCGCCCGAAGGGCCGAGGCCGCCGGTTCCGATGCCGGTTCCGGCGCAGGCACTGGCAGTCCGGGGGGCGACGGGGTCGCGCACGGCCTGGAGGGCGGGCGGACCCCGACCCTCGCGCACGTCCAGCCGGTCCTCGACCGGCTCTCGCCGCAGCCGACCACCGCCTCGGACCTGCGCTGGTCCTCGGTCTTCCGGATCAGCCACCGGCTGGTGGAGCGCTACGGCGAGGGCCGGGCCTTCGTCGCCGGGGACGCCGCGCACATCCACCCGCCCACCGGCGCGCAGGGCATGAACACCGGCATCCAGGACGCCTACAACCTGGCCTGGAAGCTCGCGCTGGCCGTCGAGGGCGCGGCGCACCCGCGCCTGCTGGCGAGTTACGACGCCGAGCGCCACCCGGTCGGCGTGGAGGTGGTCGGGCGCACCGTCCGGCACGCCGCCGAGGGGGTGCAGGGCGACCCGACGCCGCCGGAGGAACTCCTGCTGCGCGAGGCGCAGTTGCTGGTCGGTTACCCGGACAGTCCGATCGTGCGCCCGGCCGCGCCGGGCCCGTCGGCCGACGGTGCGGCGCGCCCGGGCCCGGGTGAGCGGGCCCCGGACTGCGGTGGTCTGCTCGGGGCGATCGCCGCCTACCCGCTGCGCCTGTACGACCTGCTGCGCGACCGCGGACACCTGCTGCTGCTCTACGGGGACTCGCCGGACGCCGTCTGGATCGACGAACTCGCGGCCGTGGCAGCCAAGTTCTCCGGCGACCGGATGGCGGCCCTGGTCGTGCTCGCGGAGCACGCGCCGGCCGGCGCACCGCGGTTGCCGTCCTACCGCGACGCCCGCGGCGAGTTCGCCCGCGGCTACCGGGTGGCTCAGCCGACGGCGTTCGTGCTGCGCCCGGACGGCTACCTGGGCGCCCGGCTCCGCCCGCCGGACGCCGGGCAGTTGACCGCCCACCTCGCCCAGCTCTTCCACAGCTGACGGCCCCCGCCGCCGCCCAGCCCGTCAGTCGACGGCGCCGGCGACCGGGCCCGCGCCCGGCCCTGCGCCCGGCCCCGCGCCCGGTTCCGTTTCCGGCCCCGCGCCCGTTCCCGGCTCCCCGCGCAGCACGGCGACCGCGTGGGCCGCCGCGGCGCCGATCGCGCAGTTGACGGCCACCTCGTCCGCGCCGGGCCGCGAGCGGGTGAAGACGGCGGCGGCGTAGCGGCGGCCGTCGGGATAGCCGATCACGCCGATCTCGTTGCGGACCACGCCGGCCAGCCCCCCGCTCTTGACCGCGACCCGCACCGGCGGCCGGAACCCGGTGGCGATCCGGTGCCGGGTCAACTGCCGGGCCAGCACGGCGGGGACCCGCGCGCAGGCGGCGGCCGGCCCGGCCCGGTCCGTCCAGATCAGCCGCAGCAGGGTGGCCATGTCGCGCGGGGTGGTCCGGGTGCCGCGCGCCGGGTCCAGCGCGCGGCTGGCCAGCAGGCGCTCGTCCGCCCGCGCCATGGCCTGCGGCGAGGCCCCGGCGGACCAGGCGATCATGGACTGCCAGTCGGCGTGGCCCACGTCGCGGCCGATCGAGTCCAGCATGGTGCGCAGGTCGGAGTCGAGCACCGTGCCGGTCAGCCCGAGCCGCGCCGCGGAGGAGTTCACCGCGCCCACCCCGATGCGGGCCAGCAGCGCGTCGGTGGCGGGGTTGTCGCTGATGGTGAGCATCAACACCACCAGGTCCCGCAGCGAGAGTTCGGCGTCGTCCTCGAAGAGCGAGATCCCGACCGGTCCGGGGGTCCGCTCGGCGGCGCCCAGGGTGATCCGCTCGCGCGGGTCCAACCGGCCGTCGGCGAAACGGGTTTCCGCCTCCAGGGCGATCTGCACCTTGGACACCGAGGCCGGGACCACCGGTTGGTCGGCGTGCAGGGCGAACTCGCCGTCGTCGTCGATCGATTGCACGCAGAGTGCGCCCTGGCAGCCGGCCCGCTCGAACAGCTCCGTGATCTCGCGCGTCATACCACCGATTCTGCCGGCCGCCGGGCGGCCGGGGCCGTGGGGGCGGGGAGCGCGATGCCGGCCGTGCCGCCCGCATCGTCTCGGCGGGGCCCCTCGACCCGGCGCGCTCATCATGGATAAGGTAAGGCTTACCTAACTCGCTTGGAGGATGTGCTGTGACCCCCACGGACGGCAGGAAACTCGTGCCCACCGACGCCGAGCGGCTGCTCGGCGTCCTCGCCGCCGCGTCCTCGCTGACCGTGACGGCCCGGGAGGGCCGCTACGACCTGCTCGGCACCGACCTGCTCTGCGTGCGGCCGACCGGCGTCGCATGGCTGCGGGTACCGGCAGACGGGCCGCTCGCCGACGCCGGCGCACCCGGCGCCGACCCGCAGGGCCGCCCGGTCCTGGTGGAGTGGACGGACGTCGCCCCGGCCGCCGTCCGGGACCGGGTGCGCGCCCGGGTGCGGATCGCCGGCCGGATCGGCCGGCCCGGGACCGACCGCGCGGGCGGCCACGGTGGCAATGGTGGCAGCGGGGACGGCACCGTGCGCCTGCTGTTCGAGGTGAGCCGCCTGTCGCTGGCGGTGCGCCGCGCCCCGCTGCCGGGCGAGGGCCCGGTCGCGTCCGGGGCCGACCTCCTGGTCGACGTCCCGGTGAGCCTGGACGAACTCGCCCGCGCCCACCCCGACCCGCTGGCCCGCTTCGAGGGCGCCCTGCTGACCCACCTGGCCGACGACCACCAGGACCACCTGGCCGCCCTCACCCGGCTGCTCGACCCGTACCTGCTGGCCGGCGTGGTCCGGGTCTCGCCGCTCGCCCTCGACCGGTACGGCCTGACGCTGCGGCTGGAACAGGCGCGGACCCACCAGGACGTCAGGCTGACGTTCGACCAGCCGGCGGCCGGCGTGGACGACGTCGGCCACCGCATCCACGCGCTGCTCGCCACCGCCCAGCCGCGCCACCGCCGGCAGTGGGTCCGCGACCGTACCGGCTGAGGCCCGTACCGGCCGCACCACCCACCTCGCCCGGTGTCGCGCCCGGTGTCGCCCCCGGCGCCGATCGTCCGTCAGGAGGCCAGGTACTTGCCGGTCTCCCGGTCGCGCTGGATGGAGCCCGCCTTGCGCAGCTGCTCCAGGTCCCGGCGGACCGTGCGAGGGTCGGGGAAGACCCGGTAGGTCTCCCGGGCGCGCTGCCAGTCCCACTCCCCGCCGCCCTGCCGCATGGCCTGCAGGAGCTGCTCGCGGCGTTCGATCGCCGAGGTGGGTGCGTCGTTGATGTCGTCGGTCATGCCGGTATTCTCTCGCGTCCGCAGGTCAGCGGGCGACAGGGGTCGG
>NZ_BAAALF010000241.1:10003-10527 GCF_039528135.1 Kitasatospora nipponensis
TGTTGCCGGTGACCACCGCGGTCACCGGTGCCCGGCCACCCGGCCGCGAGGCCGTCCGTGGGCGGGGAGTGCTATCGCCGGGAGCCGATGCCGCGGGTGCCGCCGGTGCTGCCCGCCACGGTGCCGGGGGCGTTGTCGGCGGTCGGGACCAGCGACGTGCCCTTCGTCCGCAGGGTGTCACCGGGCCCGGCCGGAACGGCCTTGGCCACACCCGACGGGACGGTGGCCCGCGGTGCCGCCGGGTTCACCCGGACCGCGCCCACCCGGGCGGCCAGGCCCGCCGGGGTGCCCGAGGAGCTCAGGGTCAGCGTCACCGAGGTCTGGAAGGTGCCGGGGGTGGCCCAGCCGGAGAGCGTGCCGGCGTAGGCCGTGCCGAAGGTCGTGCTGCCCAGCAGCTGGCTCTGCACGGTGCCGGTCGGCACGGTCGCCTCGATCGCCACCCCCGAGGGGGCCTTGACCGTGACGGTGCTGCCGATCCGGTAGCCGGTGACCTTGCCCGTGGCCACGGCGTTCGACCAGGTCGC
>NZ_BAAALF010000242.1:0-10497 GCF_039528135.1 Kitasatospora nipponensis
CGGCGACGAGCTGGCCGTCAACGTCCGGCACACCACCACGCACTTCGACCGGGTGGTCGCCCAGGTCCCGGCCACCCGGGAGCCCTAGGACAGGCCCTGGACGCGGCTGGACACCGGGCCCGGGCGGCTACGTCCCGGGCCCGGGCGCCGCACTGGCGGTCGACGCCCGGGACCAGAGGTTCTACGGCGGACGAACTAGTCGAGCGGGCCGCCGGCGACGTAAATCACCTGGCCGCTGACGAACCCGGCACCCTCGCTGGCGAGGAAGGAGATGGTGTGCGCGATGTCCTGCGGCACGCCGACCCGGTTGACCGGGATCTGGGTGGCGGCGGCCTGCTTGAAGGCCTCGAACTCCATGCCGACCCGGGCGGCGGTGGCGGCCGTCATGTCGGTGGCGATGAAGCCCGGGGCGACCGCGTTGGCGGTGATGCCGAACTTGCCGAGCTCGATGGCCAGGGTCTTGGTGAAGCCCTGCAGGCCGGCCTTGGCCGCGGAGTAGTTGGCCTGGCCGCGGTTGCCCTGGGCCGAGGAGGAGGACAGGTTGACGATCCGGCCGAAGCCGGCGTCCACCATGTGCTTCTGCACCGCGCGGGTCATCAGGAAGGCGCCCCGCAGGTGCACGTTCATCACGGTGTCCCAGTCGGCCGCCGACATCTTGAACAGCAGGTTGTCGCGCAGCACCCCGGCGTTGTTCACCAGGACCACGGGCGAGCCGAGTTCGGCGGCGATCCGGTCCACCGCGGCCTGCACCTGGGCCTCGTCGGAGACGTCCGCGCCCACCGCGAGCGCCCGGCCGCCGGCCGCGGTGATCCGCTCGACGGTCTCCTTGCCCGCCGACTCCTCCAGGTCGACGACCGCGACGGCGTAGCCGTCGGCGGCGAGCCGCTCGGCGGTGGCGGCACCGATGCCGCGTGCGGCGCCGGTGACGACGGCGACCCGGGGGGTACTGGTCTGCTCGGTCATGCGAGGTACTCGTCTCTCTCGGAACGGGGGCGGGCGACGGCGCACAACCTGCGCGCGGGCCCGTGGACATGGCGGTGAGAGCGCTGCCCGGATACCCTACCGGCGGGTAGCTGAGCAGGCCAGGGTGCCGCTCCGGGGGTCGGTCGCCTCGCCGCCGGGGGACGAACTACCACAAGTCCGCCGAACATCCGTCTACTATCCGCCCCTGCCTGCCGCGATGAGCGTGGCGTTTGTATAGTGTGCGCCAGCAGCCGTCGGCTGCACGGCGGAGCTCCCCTCGATCCGGGTCGAAATCACTGCGGTTGGTCTCGATCCGTCCCGGGGGAGGCCAGCACGCCGCTACTGCCCCGCCCGGGTGTCCCACAGCACGCCGGGTGTGACATCAGGACGGATTCATGGTGCTGGGGGAGATCCCGACGACCCGTGTGCCCGGACGGCTTCAGCAGTCGCCCGGTCACCTCATCCGCGTGGCCCAGCAGGTACACACCCGGCTGTGGTCCGAACATGTCGGAGCCGAACTGACGGCTCCTCAGTTCGCGGTCCTGCTCGCGCTCGCACTCGAACCGGGCGCCGACCAGCGCACGGTGGGAGAGCGTGCCTCGCTGGACAAGGCGACGATGGCCGAGATGGTCGCTCGGCTGGTACGGCGTGGCCTGGTGCTGCGCCGACGCGATCCGGCGGACGGCCGGCGCAAACTGTTGGCCCTTTCGCAGAACGGCGCTCAGGCCGTTCGGGAGGCCACCGGCGGCGTGGTGCGGGTGCAACGCACCCTCTTCGAGCCGCTGACATCGGAAGAACAGCTCGAACTCGTGCGCGTGCTGGCCAAGATAGCCAGGATGGAGCCGGCCGCGGTGGCCGCGCTCGCGGACGCCCGCCCGCTGCTGGACGCCCAGCGCGCGGTCGGATATCTCATCCGGGTGGGCCAGCAGGTGCACACCAAGCTCTGGTCGGAGCACGTCGGCTCCGAGCTGACGGCACCTCAGTTCGCGGTGCTGGACGCTCTGGAGACCGAGCCGGGCGCCGACCAGCGCACGGTCGGTGAGCTGGCCTCGCTGGACAAGGCGACGATGGCCGAGATGGTCAGTCGACTGGTCCGGCGCGGTCTGGTGCTGCGCCGGCGCGACCCCTCCGACGGACGGCGCAACCTGCTGTCGCTCTCGCCCGCCGGGCAGGAGTTGCTGCACAGCGCGGCGGCCGGGGTGGCCCAGGTGGAGCGTCAACTGCTCGAACCGCTGGACTCGAGCGAGCACCAACGGGCGCTCGTTCTGCTCTCCAAGGCGGCCCGACTCGCGCCGGTGCCGTAACGATTCACCCGTAAGTTCCTGGGAGTTCGCTGGGACTGCCCCCCGGTGGCTCTGCACCGGGTCCGGGCCTGCCCCGGACAGCACTGCGGGCCCCCGCCATCGGCGGGGGCCCGCAGTGCTGTCCGGGGTGGGTGGGGCTCGCCGCACGAGTCCCACCCACCGCGCGGTGGTCAGTTCCAGTCGAAGCCGGTCGGGTCCGGGCCGATCCGCTCACCGGTGGCGACACCGGCGATCACCTCGAGGTCCTCGGCGTCCAGCTCGAAGCCGGCCACGTCGAGGTTCTCCCGGATCCGGGAGGGGGTGACCGACTTGGGGATCGCGATGATCCCGCTCTGCAGGTGCCAGCGCAGCACCACCTGGGCGACGGTGCGCCCGTGCTTGGCGGCGACCTTGACCAGGGCGGGCTCGGTCAGCAGGCCCTTGCCCTGGCCCAGCGGGCTCCAGGCCTCGGTGGCGATGCCGTGCTCGGCGTGGAAGGCGCGCAGCTCCTGCTGGGGGAAGTGCGGGTGCAGCTCGACCTGGTTGAGCGCCGGGACGACCGAGCTGGTCTCGAAGAGCCGGGTCAGCTCGGCCTGGCCGAAGTTGGAGACGCCGATCGCCTTGGCCCGGCCGTCGGTGAGCAGCTGCTCGAAGGCCTGCCAGACGTTGGCGTAGCTGCCGTGCATCGGGCGCGGCCAGTGGATCAGGTAGAGGTCGACGTACTCGGTGCCGAGCTTCTCCAGGGAGGCGTCGAACTCGCGCAGCACCGCGTCGCGGCCGGCCTGGCCGGACCAGTCGCGGGTGCCGCTGTTCCAGAGCTTGGTGGTGAGGAAGAGCTCCTCGCGGGGCACGCCGGCCTGACGCAGGCCCTCGCCGGTGCCGACCTCGTTCTCGTAGATCGCGGCGGTGTCGATGCTGCGGTAGCCGCTCTCGACGGCGGTGCGCACGGCGGCGGCCGCCTCCGCGTCCGGGACCTGCCAGACGCCGAAGCCGAGCTGCGGGATCGCGATGCCGTTGTTCAGGGTGACGGTGGGGATGGTGCTCACGCGCGAGGTGCCCTTCGGAGTGGTCCGGTGTTCCGAAGGGGAGAACCGGCCGTGGCCGGCGGATGTTCCCGCCTGCGCGGATTCGTCCGTGGATTCGGGGCATGCCCCCCGTTGGAGGGACAGCGGTACTCCGTTCGAGGGAGCCGCGGGCGGATCGGGCCTACCGGCCCGGCGGCGGCGCGCAGACTGACCGGGTGACCAAGAACCCGAACGGCTCGTCGTTCTCCGGGCGGAAGAAGAGCGAGATCGCCGGCGTGCCGACCCGGGTGGTCGTCGGCGTCGTGGTCGCCGCCCTCGCGCTCTGGTTCCTGCTGGCGAACCTGGACAAGGTGAAGATCCAGTTCTGGGTCTTCACGGTGACCGCCCCGCTCTGGATCGCGCTCACCGCCACCCTGGCGGCCGGTGCGGTGCTGGGCTACCTCTTCAAGGGGCGGCGCGAGAACCAGGAGCGCTAGGCCCGGTCCGGCCCGCCGCCGGTGACACTGGCAGTACCAGGTCCAGGGGAGGGACTCGCCGTGAACACCGACACGACCTTCGCCCCGCTGATCGAGCTCAGCGGGGTCAACAAGCACTTCGGGGCGCTGCACGTCCTGCAGGACATCGAGCTGACCGTGGGGCGCGGCGAGGTGGTGGTGGTGATCGGCCCCTCCGGCTCGGGCAAGTCGACGCTCTGCCGGGCGATCAACCGGCTGGAGCCGATCGAGAGCGGCACCATCACCATCGACGGCCGCCCGCTGCCCGCCGAGGGCAAGGGCCTGGCCGCGCTGCGCGCCGAGGTCGGCATGGTCTTCCAGTCCTTCAACCTCTTCGCGCACAAGACGGTGCTGGAGAACGTCACGCTGGCCCAGCTGAAGGTGCGCAGGCGCGGCCGCGCGGAGGCCGAGGCCAAGGGGCGGGCGCTGCTGGAGCGGGTGGGCCTGGCGAGCCAGGCGGACAAGTACCCGGCCCAGCTCTCCGGCGGCCAGCAGCAGCGGGTGGCGATCGCCCGGGCCCTGGCGATGGACCCCAAGGCCCTGCTCTTCGACGAGCCGACCTCCGCGCTCGACCCGGAGATGATCAACGAGGTGCTGGACGTGATGCGCGCCCTGGCCACCGAGGGCATGACGATGGTGGTGGTCACCCACGAGATGGGCTTCGCCCGCTCCGCCGCGCACCGGGTGGTCTTCATGGCGGACGGCCGGATCATCGAGGACCGTCCCCCCGAGGAGTTCTTCAGCAGTCCGCGCAGCGAGCGGGCCAGGGACTTCCTCTCCAAGATCCTCAAGCACTGAGGGGGTGCCGCGATGCGCCGCACCGCCCTGGTGCTGCTCGCCCTGCTGGCCGCGCTGGCCGGCTGCGGCAAGCCGGGCACGCCGCCCGCCAAGGGACCGCAGCCCGGCTCGTTGCCCAGCTACCCGGTGGCCTCCGGCGCCGCGACCACCGGCTCGGGCACGCTGGACGCCGCGCGCCGGCGCGGCCACCTGGTGGTCGGGGCCAAGGAGGACCAGCCCTACCTGGGCCAGAAGGACCCGGCCAGCGGCGTCTACTCCGGCTTCGACATCGAGATCGCCAAGATGGTCGCCGCCGACCTGGGGTTCGGCCCGGAGCGGATCGAGTTCAGGACGATCGCCTCCGCCAACCGGGAGACCGCGCTGCAGAACGGCCAGGTCGACTACTACGTCGGCACCTACACCATCAACGACAACCGCAAGAAGCTGGTCGGCTTCGCCGGCCCCTACTTCGTCGCCGGGCAGGGCCTGCTGGTCCGCAAGCGGGAGAGCGGGATCGAGGGTCCGCAGGACCTGGCCGGCCGCACGGTCTGCTCGGCGGCCGGCTCCACCCCCTACCAGCGGATCCAACAGCAGTACCCGAAGGCCAAGTTGGTGGGCTACGACACCTACTCGGCCTGCATCGACAACCTGATCACCGGCCAGGTGGACGCCGTCACCACCGACGACGCGATCCTGCAGGGCTACGCGGCCAAGGTGCCCGACGAACTGCGCGTCGTCGGCGAGCCGTTCTCCACCGAGCCGTACGGCATCGGCACCCCGCGCGGGGACGCGGTGCTGCGCGGCGCGATCGACGACGCACTGGCGCACCACGAGCGCAACGGCGACTGGGCGAAGGCGTACCGGGCCACGCTGGGCCTGTCCGGAGTGCCGACCCCCACCCCGCCCCCGATCCAGCGGTACTGAGGAGCGGCCCGATGCACGTCCTGACCGCCAACTGGTCCACCTACTGGCACGGCTTCCTCGGAACCGTGGAACTCACCCTGGTCAGTTCCCTGCTGGCGCTGGCGCTCGGGGTGCTGATGGCGGGCTTCCGGGTCTCGCCGGTCCCCGCCCTGCGGGCCTTCGGCGCCGGCTGGGTGACGGTGCTGCGCAACACGCCCCTGACCCTGCTCTTCTTCGTCGTGGTGCTCGGGCTGCCGCGGTTCGGCGTCTCGCTGCCGTTCTTCACCTTCGCGGTGCTGGCGCTGGGCTGCTACACCTCCGCCTTCATCTGCGAGGTGCTGCGCTCGGGCATCAACACGGTGCCGCTCGGCCAGGGCGAGGCGGCCCGCAGCCTGGGCATGACCTTCGGCCAGACCCTCTCGCTGGTGGTGCTGCCACAGGCGTTCCGTTCGGTGGTCGGCCCGGTGGGCAGCCTGCTGATCGCCCTGGCCAAGAACTCGGCGATCGCCGGCTCGTTCAGCGTGGTCGAACTGCTGGGCAGCTACCGCACGATCAACGAGCTGGGCTACGACATCGTGTGGACCTTCGTCTGGATCGCGGTGGGCTACCTGGTCATCACACTCTCCCTCAGCGCCCTCTTCTCCCTGCTGGAACGACGACTGGCGGTGTCCCGGTGAGCGCCACCACGGCGAGCGCCTCCGCGCTCTACGACATCCCCGGCCCGCGGGCCCGCTCGCGGCACCGGTTGTACGGCGCGCTGGCGCTGCTGGGCATCGCCGCGCTGGCCGGCTGGGTGGTCCACCTGCTGATCCACACCGGCCAGTTCAGCGCCGCCAAGTGGACCCCCTTCGAGTACGCCGGCATCCAGCGGCTGCTCTGGCGGGGGCTGCAGAACACCCTGCGGGCGTTCGCGCTGACCGCCGTGCTGGCGCTGCCCTTCGGTGCGCTGCTCGCGGCCGGCCGGCTCTCCGAGCACCGGGTGGTGCGCTGGGCCAGCACCCTGGTGGTGGAGTTCTTCCGGGCCATGCCGCTGCTGGTGATGATCTTCTTCATCTTCGTCGCGATGCAGGTCCAGCCGTTCTGGGCGCTGGTGGCCGGACTGACCCTCTACAACGGCTCGGTGCTCGCCGAGCTCTTCCGGGCCGGGGTGCTCGCGGTGCCGCGCGGGCAGCGCGAGGCGGCCTACGCGCTGGGCCTGCGCAAGACCCAGGTGATGGCGTACGTGCTGGTGCCGCAGGCCAACCGGGCGATGCTGCCGGCCATCATCAGCCAGCTGGTGGTGGCCCTCAAGGACACCTCGCTCGGTTTTCTGATCACCTACGAGGAGTTCCTGCACGCGGGCAAGCTGATCGCCACCAACCTGGACTACGACCTGCCGTTCATCCCGGTGGTGATGGTGATCGCCCCGGTCTACATCGGGCTCTGCCTGCTGCTCTCCTGGCTGGCCCGCTGGGTGGAGCGGCGCGGGCGGCGCAGCCCGCGGGTGCGCGGCGGGGCGCCGATGGCCACGGCCGGGACGGCTCCGGACGCCCAGTAGGTCGGCGGAGCGTGGCGAGTGGGCACCCGAGCGTGGCCGCTTTCCACACTGATGATCACTTGAATCGCAGTCGGGGTCGGATGACCCAAATTCTGCTTATGATTCTGCGATGTTCGACTCCCGACACATCCGGACCTTCCACGAGGTGGTGAGCACCGGCTCGTACACCGCGGCGGCCCGCTCGCTCGGCTACACCCAGCCCGCGGTCACCCAGCAGATCCGGGCGCTGGAGCGGGAGGCCGGCGTCCAGCTCTTCACCCGCGACGGGCGCCGGATGCGGCTCACCGAGGCCGGCGAGACGCTGGCCCGGCACGCGAGCGTGATCCTCGGCAGCCTCGGCGCCGCCCAGCAGCAGCTCCAGGCGCTGGCCCGGCTGCGCGCGGGACGGGTGCGGGTCTGCGCCTTCCCCAGCGCCAACGCGACGCTGATCCCCGAGGCGATGGCCCGGCTGCTGGCCGACCACCCGGCGGTGCGCGTCGAGCTGCTGGAGGCCGAGCCGCCCGAGTCGCTGCACAAGCTGCTGGCCGGCGAGTGCGACATCGCGCTCTCCTTCAGCTACCCGGGGCTGCGGGCCGAACTGCCGGAGGAACTGGTGGAGATCCGGCTGATGGAGGACCTGCTGACGGTCCTGCTGCCGGTCGGCCACCCGCTGGCGCGCCGGCACGCGGTGCGGCTGGCCGAGCTGTCGCAGGCCCGCTGGATCGCGGGCTGCGCGCGCTGCCGGGCCAACTTCCTGCACGTCTGCGCGGAGGAGGGCTTCGACCCCGACATCGTGGTCACCACCGACGACAACCTCGCCCTGCAGAGCCTGGTGGCGGCCGGCGTCGGGCTGGCCGTGGTCCCCTCCCTGGTGCTCTCCTTCCTGTGCCACCGCCGGGTCACCGGCCGCTCGCTGGAGCCGCACGTGCGCCGCCAGGTCTCCGCGTACGTGCTGCGCGAGCACCTGCCGCTGCCCGCCACCACGCTGGTGCTGGACGGGCTCAAGTCGGCCGCGGCCAGCCGGGTGGGCTGCTGACGCCGGGCCTGGGACCCCGCCACCCGGGGGCCCGGGGAGCGCCCCGGGTGAACGGGCGGTGACCGAGCGTCAGTCACCCATAAGCAGGAGTTGGCGGTAGCGAAGGAACGCTCCTTGGACGCCGCGCGCGGACCGCAAGAAGCTGCCATGCATGACAGTGACTGCCACCAGCGTCCGCACCACCCCGCTGGCCGACGCCCTCGTCGCGGAGATCCGCGAGGTGGTGGCCCGCGGTCTGGCCCCCGAACTGACGGCCTACCTGACCGGTGAGCGGCTGCGCCGCTACCTGGCGGAGCCCGCCCTGCTCACCGCCGAGCAGCGCCAGGGCGACCCGGACCGCTACCGCCAGCACGTGCTGCACGCGGAGCCGGACGGCAGCTTCTCGGTCGTGGCGCTGGTCTGGCTGCCCGGCCAGCGCACCGCCATCCACGACCACGTCTCCTGGTGCGTGGCCGGCGTGCACCAGGGCGAGGAGAGCGAGCGGCGCTACCGGCTGGTCCCGGACGGCGCCACCGCGCGACTGGCCGCCACCGAGGACGTGGTCAACCCGACCGGCTCGGTCTGTGGGTTCGCGCCGCCCGGGGACATCCACCAGGTCTACAACTCCTGTCGCGGCACCGCGATCTCGATCCACGTCTACGGCGCGGACGTGCAGCGGCTGGGGAGCAGCATCCGCCGGGTCTACCGGCTCCACGAGGAGCCGGGCGGGCGCGACGGCGACGACGGCGGCCGGCGCGCCGGCGAGCAGCAGGGGCGGCAGCAGGGCGAGCGGCCCGGCGTCGGGGCGCAGCGCGGCGAGCACGCCTGATGGCCCTGACCCCGACCCAGCCCCGTCCGATCCCGCTGCAACTGCGCTCCCCGGGCCCGGTGCCGGCCTCGGTGCCCGGGCTCGCGCTGGCCGCGGCCGGGGTGGTCGCGGCCACCGTGGTGCACCGGCTGGTGCCGGCGGTACCGATGCTCACCGCCTCGGTGGTGCTCGGCATCGCCGCGGCGCACCTGCCCGGCAGCCGCACGCTGGTGCACGGCCGGGCCAAGGCCGGACTCTCGGTGGCCGCCAAGCGGCTGATGCGGGTGGGCGTGGTGCTGCTGGGCCTGAAACTGAGCCTGGCGGACGTGGCCGGCCTCGGCTGGGCGACGGTGGCGATGGTGCTCGCGGTGGTGGCGGCGACCTTCACCGGCACGTACTGGCTCGGGCGGCGGATCGGCCTGCCCGGCGACCAGCCGCTGCTGGTCGCCACCGGCTACTCCATCTGCGGGGCCTCGGCGATCGGCGCGGTCAGCCAGGTGACGGGCAGCGAGGAGGAGGACATCGCCGGCTCAGTGGCCCTGGTGACGCTCTGCGGCACGCTGGCGATCGCCGTGCTGCCGCTGCTGCACGTCCCGCTGGGGCTGGACAGCGAGCAGTTCGGGCGCTGGGTGGGAGCCAGCGTGCACGACGTCGGCCAGGTGGTGGCCACCGCGCAGACCGCGGGGCCGGCGGCGCTGCGCGAGGCGGTGCTGGTCAAGCTGATGCGGGTGGCGCTGCTGGCTCCGCTGGTCGCCGGGGTCGCGGTCGCCGCCCGCCGGGCACGGCGGGCCCGCCGGGACGCCGCCGACGGCGGCGCCGAACCGCTGGTGGCGGGCAAGCGGCCGCCGGTGCTGCCGCTCTTCGTGGCCGGGTTCCTGGCGATGATCGTGCTGCGGAGCACCGGGCTGCTGGGCAGCGGGGTGCTGGACGGCGCGCAGCGGGTGCAGGAACTGGTGCTGGCCGCCGCGCTGTTCGGGCTGGGAGCCGCGGTGAACCTGCCGACCCTGGTACGGACCGGCGGGCGGATGGCGGCGCTGGGGCTGGCGTCCTGGGTGATGGTCGCCGGGGTCTCGTACGTGGGTGTGCTGCTGACCACCTGAGGACCTGACCCTCCGACCACGTGAACGATGACCCCACGGCCTGCCGTGGGGTCATCGGGCTGTTCCGGGCCGGCGCGAGGCCGGGCCGGCGGGCGGGTCAGGAGAAGGGATCGCGCACGGGGGCGGCCGGGGCCGCGGCCGCCGGCGCGGCGGTGGCCGGGGCGTCGGGCTGGGGGGCGAAGGGGTCGAAGTCCGGGGGCGGGATCATCACCGGGGTGCCCTTGCCGGGCGCGGGTTCCTCGGCCTCGCCTGCGGGGGCGGCCGGGGTGTCGACCTGGGGGGCGAAGGGGTCGAAGTCCGGGGGCGGGATCATCACCGGGGTGCCCTTGCCGGGCGGCGGGGCCGTGGGCGGAGCAGCGGGCGCCGTGGCGGTGGGTGCCGGGGCGGCGACCGGAACCGGGGTGGGTGCCGGGGTCTGGCTCGCGCGGGTCACCGTGCCGAACGGGTCGAGCGGCTGGTTCGTCGTCACCGTGCCGAACGGGTCCAGCGCCACGGGCGCGGCGGGGGCCGGCGCGGCCCCCCGGACCGGGGCGCCGTGCACGGCGGCGGGTGCGGGGGCGGTGGGCGGGGTGTCGGTCTGGGGGGGGAAGGGGTCGGAGTCCCGGGGCGGGGT
>NZ_BAAALF010000243.1:0-10487 GCF_039528135.1 Kitasatospora nipponensis
CAGCGTGTCCAGCGCGAGGCCCGGCGCTGGGCCGACCCGGCCACCGGCGGCGCGGACAGCGCGCTGGCCGAGGCGGGCGGCCGACTGCTGGCCGACATCGGCGAGCCGGTGGCCGCGCCGGTGGTGGTCGGCGCGCTGCTCACCTGGGTGCTGACCCACGGCGTGCGCGGGGCCGAACTCGGCTCGCTGGTCGACGGTGTGGGGCGGCTGGCCGCCGTCTCCGCCGTCTCCACCCTGCGCCACGTCTACGGCGAGGCGGTCTCCTCGGAGTTGCGCGGCCGTGCCGCCCGGGCGTTGGCGGCCACCGACCGCTACTTCGCCAGCGGGCCGGCCGTCGAGTGCCTCTGGGACTGCGAGGAGGCCACCCGCGAGCTGGCCGCCCGGCACGTGGTCACCACCGGTGACGCCCGGGTGCTGGAGCGCCTGCGCCGGCTGGCCGCCGACCCGGCCGAGGAAGCCGAGGTGCACGCCGCCGTGCGTGGCCGCCTCACCCACCGCGAGCACTGACCGCTCGTACGGACGACCGCACCGATCGCGCTACCGGGGACCAGGGGCTCAGCAGAGCTCAGGCACCCACGGGGGAGTAGCGCCAGAACGCGGGAACGGCCAGCACCAGGGCCACCATCACCGCCGCCGTGAGCAGCCCGCCGCCGGTGATCGACCAGCTGGTGCCCCAGGTAGCCGCAGCCGTCCCGTGCAGGATCCCGGCCAGGCGCGGACCACCCGCACCGACCACCGTGTCCACGCCCTGCAGCCGCCCGCGCATCGCGTCCACCGCGGCGGCCTGCAGCAGGGTCTTGCGGAAGACACTCAGCACGGTCAGCGCGCCGCCGCTCAGGAGCAGGCAGGCCGCCGCGCTCCAGAGCGAGCGCGCCAGCCCGGCACCCGCCACCGCCAGTCCCCAGCCGCAGACCGCGGCGGTGACCATCACGCCGTGCCGCCGCACCCGGGTGAACGCCCCCGCGCAGCAGCCGGCCGCCAGCGCGCCCAGGGAGAGCGCCGCCGACAGCACGCCGATGGCCGGGCCGCCGCCGGGCGGATCGCCGAAGGCCTGCTGGGAGAGCTGGGGGAAGACCGCCACCGGCATCCCGAACGCCATCGCGGTCAGGTCCGCGAGGTAGGCCGTCAACAGGATCGGCTGCCCGGCCAGGTACCGCAGACCGGCCCGCACGCCCCTTTCTGTGGCTCGGTTCGCCTCCGGGCGCTCTTGACCCGGTGCCGACGCTCCTCGCTCCGGCGCTCCCTCGTACCTCGGTCGCTTGTCGCTCTGCCTTTTTGTGGCTCGGTTCGCCTCCGGGCGCTCTTGACCCGGTGCCGACGCTCCTCGCTCCGGCGCTCCCTCGTACCTCGGTCGCTTGTCGCTCGTCGCTCGTCGCTTTCGACACCGGCGCGCCCTTCGGCTCACTCGCCGGGGTGCCGGGCGGGGGCAGCTTCTCGTGGCCGGCCGCCACCGGCGTCGGCTCACTCGCGCCGTCGGGCGGCAGGGGTGGCAGGGCCGGGAGGCGCCACACCGCGGGCAGGACGGCGAGTAGGGCGAGCGCGTCCAGCAGGTAGAGGGTCGGCAGGCCGGTCACCGCCACCAGGGCGCCGGCCAGCAGGGGCCCGCCGACCCCGCCGAGCCAACCGGGCAGCGCCTGGAGGGCGTTGGCGGCCGGTAGCAGCTCGGCCGGGACCAGCCGGGGCAGCACCGCGCCGCGCAGTGTGGCGTTGACGCCGAAGAGCGCCTGCTGGGCCGCGACCAGGAGCAGCAGCACCGGCACCGAGCGCAGCCCGCCCAGGGCCCAGAGCAGCAGCGAGACCACCGCGATCCCGGCGTTGCCGGCCAGCAGCAGCCGGCGCCGGTCCAGCCGGTCGGCCAGCGCGCCGCCCCAGAGCGCGGCGCAGGCCAGCGGTGCCAGCCCGGTGAGGGTGGCCAGGCCCACCGCGGCCGACGAGCCGGTGAGTTGGTAGACCTGCAACGGGACGGCCACGGCGGTCAGTTGCGCGCCGACCGCGGTCACCGTGCTGGAGGTCCACAGGCGCCGGAAGTCGGCACGGCGCAGCGGCGCGAGGTCGAGCAGCAGAGCCGCCACCGTCAGCTCGTCGCCGTCGCCGTCGCCGTCGCCTCCGAGGCGACGACATCGGCGACCGCGCAGGCGATGTTGTCGGGCCCGCCGGCCCGGTTGGCCAGGGTGATCAGCTGCTGGACGGCCTGCTCGGGGTCGGCGATGCTGCTCAGCGCCGTGTGCAGGTGCTCGGTGGCGAGCACCGCGCTCAGGCCGTCCGAGCAGAGCAGGTAGCGGTCGCCGGCCCGGGCGGTGTGCAGCGAGAGGTCGAGCCGGGCCGGTCGCGGGTCGCCGGGGCCGTTCAGCGCGCGCAGCAGCAGCGCGCGCTGCGGGTGCGAGGCCGCCTCCGCGAGGGTCAGCCGTCCCTCGTCCACCATCTGCTGGACCATCGTGTGGTCGTGGGTGATCTGGAAGAGCTCGCCGCCGCGCAGCAGGTACGCGCGCGAGTCGCCGATGTGCACCAGGGCCAGCCGGGAGCCGGTGTGCAGCATCGCGGTCAGCGTGCTGCCGGCCGGCTGCCCGCCGGGGGCGGGTGCGGGCAACTCGGCGAGGGCCTCGCGGACCGCGTCCTCCAGCGCGTTGAGCAGGTCGGCCGGGCCGGCCTGCGCGGCCTCGAAGCGGCGCAGGGCGGTGATCGCGGCGCCGGCCGCCCGCGCGCCGTCCGGTCCGCCGAAGCCGTCGGCCACGGCCAGCAGGCCGGTCCCGGCGTAGGCGGCGTCCTCGTTGTGGCTGCGGACCAGGCCGGCGTCCGAGCGGGCGGCGCAGCGCAGGGTCAGTGCGGTGCTGTCGGTGGTGGTCACGGTGGTCTTCCCCCCGTTGAGGTGGTCGACGAGGTGGGTGACCAGCTCCTGGCGGGCCGCGGTGTCGGCCAGCACCCGCGCCCAGTAGGCGTCGAGCTCCTCGGCCGCCTGCGCGGGTGCCAGCGCGCAGACCTGCCGGATCCGGGCCAGCGGCAGGCCGATCCGGCGCAGCCAGGCCACCAGCCGGGCCCGGTCCAACTGGTCCGGGTGGTAGTAGCGGTAGCCGGAGACCGGGTCGACCTCGGCGGGCCGCAGCAGGTCGAGCTCGTCGTAGAGCCGCAGCGCCTTCGGCGAGAGCCGGGACGCGCGGGCGAAGGCCCCGATCGTCAGCAGCTTCACGTGTGTCACCCTCCTCGTACCGGACGTGCCGCCCGGCAGGGACGATGCTGGGCCTTGCCCCAGGGGGAAGGTCAACGCGTGGTGGGACCGACCCCCCGGACCGGTACGAACCGTACCGGGGTCCCCGGTCCGGCCTGCGCGGCGGCCGCCAGGTCGGGTGCCGGGACCACGCCCAGCACCGGGTAGCCGCCGGTGGTGGGGTGGTCGGCGAGGAAGACCACCGGCTGCCCGTCCGGCGGGACCTGCACCGCGCCCAGCACCATGCCCTCGCTGGCCAGCTCGTCGTGGCGCGCGCGGACCAGCGCGGGGCCCTCGGTGCGCAGCGCGATCCGGTTGCTGGCCGCCGCCACCCGGTAGCGGGCGGCGGCCAGCGCGGGCAGGGTGCCGGGCGCGAACCAGTCCGCGCGCGGGCCCGGGAGCAGCCGCAGCACCAGCTCGGCGGGCACCGCCGGCAGCGGCACCAGGCCCGCCACCCCGCCGCCGTCCGCCCCGCCGCCGTCCACCCCGTCGCCAGCCGCCCCGCCGTCCGCCGAGCCCCCCGGGACACCGCCCGCCGAGCCCACCGGCAGCCGTTCGCCGGTGCGCAGCGGGGCCGGGCCCAGGCCCGCCAGCAGGTCGGCCGAGCGGCTGCCCAGCACCGGCGGCACCGTGATCCCGCCCCGCACCGCCAGGTAGCCGCGTACTCCGGCGTTGGCCGGGCCCACGTCCATCGAGGGCGCGGTCCTGTGGTACGTCAGCCTGGACGCGCCCGGCCAGCACCCGGCGGGCGTGCCCCGCCCCAGGCCGCCGGTCGGCCGTTCACCCGGACGGCCGCCGGTGCACCGGTGACGGCCACCAGCACCGCGCCGCCGACCGCCCGCAGCGTCACCCCGCCCAGCGTGGTCTCCAGCGTCGCGGCCCCCGCCGGATTGCCGACCAGTCGGTTGGCCGCCCGGTGCGCCGGCTCGTCCAGCGCCCCGGCCCGCGGCACGCCCAGGTGGGCCACCCCGTGCCGCCCCAGGTCCTGGACCGTCGTCAGCGGCCCGGCCCGCAGCACCTCCAGCGTCACCACCGCGCTCACCCCTCCACCGGCACGAAGCGCACCCGCACGCCCGGTGCCAGCAGCGCGGCCGGCTCGCGCCGCGCGTCCCAGAGCACCAGGTCGGTGCGGCCCAGCAGCTGCCAGCCGCCGGGGGAGGAGCGCGGGTAGACCCCGGTGTACGCGCCGGCCAGCGCCACCGACCCGCTCGGCACCGCCGGACGCGGGGTGGCCCGGCGCGGGACGGCGAGCGCGGGGGGCAGGCCGGTCAGGTAGCCGAAGCCGGGCGAGAAGCCGCAGAACGCCACCCGGTACTCCACGGCGCAGTGCAGCGCCCCCGCCTCGGCGGGCGACACGCCCCAGAGCGCGGCCACCTCGGGCAGGTCGGCGCCGTCGTAGACGGTGACGATCGCCAGCAGCGGGCCGTGCGGCAGCCCGGCGCCGGTCACCGACCAGGTCGCCAGCCGGGCGGCCAGCGCGGCCGGCTCGGCCACCCCGTCCAGCAGCACGGTGGCGGCGGCCGGCACGATCTCGGCGACCTCGCCCAGCGCCCCGGCCGCGCGCTCGGCGAGCAGCCGGGCGTAGAGCGCGGCGACCGCCTGCGGCGAGCCGGCCTCCAGCAGCAGCGCCTGCCCGCCGACCGCCCGGATCACCAGCCCCGACACCCCCCGTCCCCGGGCCATCAGGTGAAGGCCTCCACCCGGATGCCCGCCGAGGCCAGCGCCCCGCGCACCCGCCAGGCGAGCTGGGCCGCGCCGGGGGTGTCGCCGTGCACGCAGAGCGAGCGGGCGTCCACCGCCACCGGCTCCCCGCCGATCGCGGTGACCAGTCCGTCGCGGGCCATCCCGACCGCCCGGGCGATCACCGTCTCGGGGTCGTGCACCACCGCGTCCACGTCGCCGCGCGGCACCAGGGTGCCGGCCCAGGTGTAGGCCCGGTCGGCGAACGCCTCGGTGACCACCGGCAGGCCGACCCCCTCGGCCACCGTCAACAGCCGTGAGCCGGGCAGGCCCAGCACCGGCAGCGGACCGTCGCAGACCGCGCCGGCCCGCAGCACCCCGGCCACCACCGCCTCGGCCTGCTCGCTGTCGGCCACCACCCGGTTGTAGAGCGCGCCGTGCGGTTTGACGTAGCTGACCCGCGAGCCGGCGGCCCGGGCGAAGACCTGGAGCGCGCCGATCTGGTAGGCGATCTCGTCGGCGAGCTCCTCCGAGGGCACGTCCATCGCCCGGCGCCCGAAGCCGGCCAGGTCCCGGTAGGAGACCTGGGCGCCGATCCGCACCCCGCGCTCGGCGGCCAGCGCGCAGACCCGGCGCATCGTGGAGGGGTCGCCGGCGTGGAACCCGCAGGCCACGTTGGCGCTGGTCACCACCGACAGCAGTGCCTCGTCGTCGGTCAGCGTCCAGCGTCCGAACCCCTCACCGAGGTCCGCGTTGAGATCGATCACCGCACCGGTCACGGCCGACTGCCTCCCAGAGCTGCTGCGGATGCCTGAGGGCTTGGAGGTGCGCCAAGCTCTGAGGGGATCGTAGGGCTTCGCCCGGGCGCCGGTCCGCCGCCTCCACCCCCTCGCCGGTCAGAGCGGCCGACCTCCTCCCCCGTCCGGCGGAGCGCACCCGGCCGCGCCCGCTCACCCCGCCGCCCGCGCCGGTTCACCCCGCCGGTACGGCGGGCGCCTGCAGCGCCTCCAGCCGGCGGATGCCGCGCAGGACCAGCAGCAGGGGCAGCGCGCCCAGCACGCCGAACGACATGTCGACAAACCGCCAGTACAGCGGGATCCCGCGCAGCGGCCCGCAGATCAGCGCCAGCGGCAGGATCCCGGCGCACGCCCCCAGGGCCCACCGCACCACGAAGACGTTGCGCACCGGATCACGCAGCGGCCCCCAGAAGGCCCCGGCGATCACCAGGTGGGCGAAGGCCAGCCAGTCGGTGCCGTAGGCGAGGAAGGGGTAGCGGGCGTCGGTCTCCGCCACCCCGGTGCGCACCCGGCGCAGCCACTCCAGCAGGGCGGCGGGGGTCGGCAGGTGCTCGGCCGCGGTGAGCAGCAGCCGGGTCTCGGTCTGCAGCGGGAAGGCGGTCAGGCCGCTCAGTGCCAGGCAGACGATGAAGATCCACAACCAGCGGCGGACGCCGCGCAGTGCGATGGCCTCGGTGGTCACCGGTTCCCCCCTCTCGTGCGGGCGGTGCCCGCTGGAAGGACTCTAGCGATCGTTTTGAACGTGTTCAACTCCTCCTCCCGAGGGTCGGACGAAGCGGGACGAGCGGTCCCGTTTCGGACCTTGTCGGTCCGGGGCCCTAATCTTGTCCCCCATGACCGTCATCGCCGACCACCCCGCAGAGCGCGAGCTCAGGCCCCCTGCCGGCCCCGCCCGCCCGGCGCCCGGGCCGGCGGCCGACGAGGGCCTGGCCCGCCGCCTCAAGGCGCTGGCCTGCACCGCCCCGCTGCACGACCTGGACAACCGCAAGGCCAACCTCGCCGGCGAGTACAGCGGCTACGCGATGGCCGAGGTCGCGCTGGCCGCGATCGACCTGGTCACCCTGCACATGGACTTCGACACCGGCGCCGACCGGGAGATAGTGCTGGCCCGCGTGCTGCCCCGGGTCGCCGCCCAGCACCCGCAGCGCCCGACCACCGAGCACCAGCGCGTCGCGCGCTGGGTGCTGGAGTCGCTGATCAACGTGGGCAGCGTCGACCGGGGCTTCCGTGCGGTCTACGGCACCTTCGGCCCGGACGGCGCCTACCTGCGGCGCGACTACGACTTCAAGCTGATCGAGGAGGTGCCCGGCCCCGACGGTGGCGTCTACCTGCGCACCACCGACGAGGCCGTCAACGTCCTGGTCGGCGCGCTGGACACCGACGTCACCTCCGCGCAGATCGCCGCCGAGGTCAAGCTGGAGGTGCTGATCCGGCGCGGCCGGCTCGCCGACGCCCAGCTCGCCGCCGAGCAGGCCCGCTACCGCACCGTCCAGTACGCCGAGACGCTGCGCCGCGCGCTGGACGCCACCCGGCGCAACGTGCGCGCCGTCGACTGGATGCAGGCCGTGCCCGACCTGATCGACGAGGCGCTGGACCACATCGCCGACCGCTACCGGCACGAGAACGCGATCCTCACCAACATCCGCAAGGCCCGCGACGAGGCCGAGGGCGCCGACCACAAGCGGCAGGCCGCCGAGCTGGTCGACATCGTCAAGGACTGCATCCGCCGGCACACCCAGCTGCAGACCCGGCTGCTGGAGGCCGGCCCGCTCTTCCGCGCCGAGCAGGACCGCCAGGCCTTCGCCGCGCCGGCCGCCCGGGCCGGCCTCGACCTCTACGGGCAGCTGCTGGCGCCCGTGCTGCGGCTGCCGATCGAGCAGGCGATCCGGCCCACCGACGCCTTCTTCGCCCGTGGCACCGGCCTGCGCACGCCCACCGCCGTGCGGGTCACCGACCTGGTCGAGCTGCTGCTCACCCCGCCGGTCGAGCGCGAGCACCTGGGCGCCGAGCTGCCCGACCCGGACCTGGTCGCCACCCCCGACGACAGCCGGTTCTCCGAGGCCCAGCTGGAGGCCGCCCTGGTGCTGCTCGACCTGCCCGCCGACGCCCCGCGCCGGCTGTCGGGCCTGCTCGCCGACGCCCGCCGGCAGGATGCCGAACTGCCCTACCTGGTGGCGCTGCTGGCCGTGCACGCGGCCAGCCCGCCGGTCGGCACCGCCTACCGCCAGGGCGAGGAGCGGCTGCTCTTCGCGGTGGACGACGGCACCACGCTCACCGACCCCGAGTTCGGCGGCGCCGACCTGATCGTCGGCAGCGCCCTGCTGGACGCGGCCGGGATGGCCGCCGGCCGCCAGGACGCGCAGTGACGAGCCCGTACCCGTACCGAGGAGCAGCACCCGTGACCGCCCCGCTCGAAGACGCGCCCGCCCCCGCCGCGCTCACCCCCGGTGACGTGGCCGACGCCGCCCGCCTGGTCTCCTTCGGCGTGCAGCCCAAGCTGCTGCCGGCCCGCGACGCCGAGTACACCGAGCTGGTGCGCCGCTACCGCGAGGACCCGCCCTTCGCCCGGCTCGCCGACGCCGTCGCCACGGGCCTGGGCCTGGTCGTCCTGGAGGTCTCGGCCCGGGCCGGCATGGCGCTGGCCGCCGCCGAGGACTCGGTCTTCGCGGTGCGGATGGGCGACTACTCGCGCCGCGCGGCCTCCGAGACCACCGACCGCTTCCTGCACGGCCTGGCCCACCTGGCGGTCGCGGCCCTCGCCTTCCCGCGGCCCGAGGACCTGGCCGACGACGGCTACCTGGGCCGGATCACCGTCAACGGCGTGGACGCCTTCGTCCGCCAGGCCTGCCGCCGGCTCGAGGAGCAGGCCGAGGCCGACGGCGCCAACACCGACCCGGCCAGCGACGCCCCCGGCCTGGAGGCCGCCTGGCGGGTCTGGGCCCGGCGCTCCACCACCGGCGCGACCAAGGACGCCCGCCGGCTGGCCGGCTCCACCATCGGCATCACCGGCAAGGCGGTGGCCTTCCTGGTCGACTCCGGCTTCCTGCAGAAGACCGCCGACGACGCCGGCGGCACCTACCGCACCACCGCCCGCTACCAGCTCCAGGTCCGCGACCTGGCCGGCAGCGCCGCGATGGCCGAACTGCTGGACCTGGGCGTGGTCCCGGTCACCGACGGCACCGCCACCCTCATGCCCGCCGACCACTCCGAGGAGCTGGTCGCCGACGCCGGCCTCCCGTTCCACTCGCTCTGATCCGAAAGACATCAGCTTCATGTACGAGCTCAACCGGGTCCGGCTCTACTCCATCGGACCGGCCGGCGCCCGCTACGCCGACACGGTGCTGGACCTGCGCGGTGTCGGCGAGCCGGTGGCCGACCCCGCCCCGCAGCAGCCCGGCCTCTTCGGCGAGGACCCGCAGGGCCCGCAGCGCCGGCCGGCCCCGGCCGGCGTGCTCTTCCTGGAGAACGGCGGCGGCAAGTCCGTCCTGCTCAAGCTGATCTTCTCGGTGATGCTCCCGGGCCACCGCAACACCCTGGGCGGCGCGAGCTCCGGCGTGCTGCGCAAGTTCCTGCTCGCCGACGACTGCGGCCACGTGGCGCTGGAGTGGCAGCACACCGTGACCGGCGAGCTGATCGTGGTGGGCAAGGTCAGCGAGTGGCGCGGGCGCCAGGTCTCCTCCGACCCGCGCAAGTTCGCCGAGACCTGGTACTCCTTCCGCCCCGGCCCGGGGCTGAGCCTGGACGCGCTGCCGGTGGCCGAGCGGCCGAGCCTGGCCGGCGACCAGAAGGCCCGCGGCCGGCGGCGCACCATGAAGGGCTTCCGCGACGCGCTCACCGAGGCCGGCAAGGCCCACCCCTACCTCGACCTCACCTTCGAGGACGGCCACGACCGCTGGACCGAGCACCTGGGCGAACTCGGCCTGGACCCCGAACTCTTCCGCTACCAGCGGGAGATGAACGCCGACGAGGGCGAGGCGGCGGGCCTCTTCGCGGTCAAGCACGACGCCGACTTCACCGACCTGCTGCTGCGCGCGGTCACCGACACCCGCGACACCGACGGCCTGGCCGACCTGGTGCACGGCTTCGCCGCCAAGCTCGGCCGGCGCGGCGAGCTCACCGCCGAGCGCGACTTCACGGCCGGCTCGCTGGACCTGCTGGAGCGCATCGTGCAGGCCACCGCCGCCCGCGAGGGCGTGCGCGAGGCGCACCGCTCGGCCGAGCGCCGCACCCGCCGGCTCGCCCAGGGCCTGGCGGCGCGGGCCGGCGCCGAACGGGACCGCGCCCACGACCTGGCGATCGAGGTGGCCGCCGCCGCGAGCGCGGTCACCGCCGCCGAGCGCGAGCGCACCCGGCACTCGCTGATCACCGCCGAGCTGACCCACCGGCACGCCACCCTCAGCCTGGACGCCGCCACCACCGAGGCCGCCGGCCTGCGCCGCGAACTGCTGGACGCCCGCACCCTGCACGCCGCCTGGCAGGCCGCCGCGGTCGTGCTGGGCCAGGGCTCGGCCGCCGACCGCTCGGCCGGGTTCGCCGCCGCGATCTGCGAGGCCGAACTCGACGCCGCCCCCGCGCTGGCCGCCCCCGCGCAGGCCGCCGGCGCGCTGGCGCACGCGCTGGAGGCCGCCGCCGGCGGCGCCGAGGAGATCGCCGAGAGCGAGGAGGTCCGCGCCGCCGAGCTGCAGGCCGACGGCGCCCGGGTGCAGGCCGACTCGCTGGCCGCCGCCACCGCCGGCCAGAAGGCCCGCTCGGAGGCCGAGCACCTGCGCCAGCGGCTGGCCGAGGTCGAGCAGGAGACCCGGGCCGCC